>JBMYOA010000169.1:0-3658 GCA_049598825.1 Opitutales bacterium
TTTCCCAAAGAGGAGGGCAGTGATTATTTGAGCAGTCCGACTTTACATAATATAGAAAAGCACCGAGATGATTTTACGGTTTTTTCACATCTCGATCATGATGTGAATGGCGGACATGGCGGAGTTAATGCTTTTTTGACTGGAGTACGGAAGCAAGAATCCAAAGGGTTTCCGGAAAAGAACGTCTCTTTGGATCAGATTGCCGCAGAACATGTTGGAAGTGGTGCTCGTTTCCCCTCGATAACAGCGGGAATTGGAGAGGGCACGGATATGTGTTGGACACGAACGGGGGTGCGGATTCCTCCGGTCAATAGTCCTTCCCGTTTATTCAACGCATTGTTTACTGAGATGCCAAAGTCACAGCGTGAAGTAGAAAAGCGAAAGATGACTCACCAAGGTAGTGTACTTGACGCCCTACTGGACTCGGCCAAATCCTTACAGGGGAGACTGGACGGATCTGACCGCGACAAAATGGATCAGTATCTTACTTCGGTGCGGGAAGTGGAAAAACGCTTGCAGATGTCGCAAGAATGGTTGGATCGCCCTAAGCCAAATCCGGCGATGAAGCCTGTCAGCGAAGAAGATCGCATGGATATCGAAGAAATGCCGCTTTTCTTTGATTTACTTACCTTGGCCTTACAGACCGATTCCACCCGGGTGGCCACTTTCGAAATTCCATTAGGGTTTACCACCACAGATCTTGATGGGGTATCGTATGGCTATCACGGCCTTTCACACCACAGTAAAGGGGAGGAAAAGCTAGCGGAACTTCAAGTGGCGGAAAATTACATTTTTACCCAGGTTAACCGTTTGCTCGATAATTTAAAGGAAGCAAAGATATTCGACGACACCCTGGTGATTGTGGGAAGCGGAATGAGCGACGGGTCAAGACATAGCAATAAAGACCTTCCAGTATTACTGGCGGGCGGAGGCCTGCAGCACAAAGGTCACTTGGTATGTCCTGAAGAGCATCACAAACGAGTACCATTGAGTAACTTATGGTTGTCGGCACTGCAGTGGTTTGGTGTCGAGCGAGATACTTTTGGTAAAAGTACAGGCACTTTTTCAGGACTTAACTTTTCATAAGTTATGCTTCGAACCAGCTTGTTTTGCCTGACTCTGTCCGGATTACTTTTGCATTTTTTATGGGCAAACCCAATGCCCACAAAATTTGTAAGCAAGTACTGTTACAAGTGTCACGGTGAGGAAAAGCAAAAGGCGGATCGACGATTCGATGTTTTGGGGACTTCCATTGTAGACTTTAAGCAACAGGAATCATGGCAGGAAATTTTGGATCAACTGAACTTGGGAGATATGCCACCAGAGGACGAGGTGCAGCCGACGGAGGCAGAGAAATTAGCTGTTATTGACACGATAACTCACGGAATTTCTGAATCCCGAGAAAAATTTTCCGGTACGGGAAGACACACCGTGTTGCGAAGATTAAATAAATTTGAGTATACCAATACTGTCAGTGACCTGCTTGGATTAAATACCGAGTCCTGGAATCCGGCGGCAGATTTTCCTGCAGATGTGATTGTCGATGGATTTGATAACCAAGGGGCGGAGTTGGTCACTTCCGGGTTGTTGCTGGAAAAATATTTTCCGGCGGCGGAAGGGGCGATTGCCCGAGCCACGAAGTTCGAAAACCGACCTGAGAGCAAAAGCTATCTTCAAAAATCACCTTTTTATTTCAGGGGTAAGGAATCCAATGGTTTACCCAAACTTTTTCAGGTGGACCGTTACCGCTTCGTTCCGGAAACCCCTTACACCGATTTGTATGGACGTTTCTACCGTGGAGGTCACTTGGGCTTTCTACCTTTGTACAGAACGGGGGGTGTTCCCCACAGTGGAAGGTATACGATTCGGGTCAAGGCAGCGGCGGTAAATCGAAATCATGCTTATGGCAAGATTCTGGGTGACTTTCGGAATGGGGATCCTCTTGTAATGGAGTTTGCCTCCGTGGATCGGAAGGGAAGCACCGCCGGAACCAGTGGAAATGTAACCAATGCGGTTTCACTGACCACATTCGAACTGGAAGAGGCAGAGCCGGAATGGTTTGAATGGACTGGATACTTGGAAAAAGGATTTGAACCTGAGGTTCGATTTCGTAACGGTACGGCAGCAGCCAAGCGGTTGGTTCGACTATTGTTGAACAAAGCAGATGAATTTCCTGAATTCCAACCTTTTGCCCAGATGAAATCCGCAAAGGAGAAAGGTTATGAACGCTGGCATGGAACACTCAGAGCCTACAAGGGACCGGTTCTTCGTGTTTGGGAAATACAAGTGGAGGGACCACATATTAATGAATGGCCACCTGTCGGACATGAGGTACTTTACGGAAAACTTACTCCGCAGGATTTAAGTGCTAAAACGATTGAAGAGCGAATGATTCAATTTGCCAAGCTTGCCTTTCGCCGCCCCCCGTTGGAGGGTGAATTAAGTCCCATTTTAAATATGATTCAATCGAAGCTCGCGGAAGGCTTGCCTCCTCTGGAGTCGTTGCAACTTGGTTTTCAAACGATCCTCTCTGCACCCGGTTTTCTCTACCTTAACGAAGGGGAGGGAGAACTGGATAATTATGCTTTGGCTTCAAGGTTGTCTTATTTTCTGTGGTCTTCGATGCCGGATGCCGAATTGTTTGAACTGGCAGAACAGGGAAAGTTGGTGGATCCCGCAATTCTAACCCAACAAGTTGAGCGCATGCTGGACGACGCCAAAAGCGAGCGCCTCATCAGAAACTTTCTGAGAGTCTGGCTCGAATTGGACAATATAGGAAAAATGCCTCCATCCAGAGAATTCGTCAGTTTTTACCGTGACAATTTAGAAGCAGCTATGCGTAAGGAGACCAATCTGTTTTTTCAACATGTTCTTCAGGAAAATCTCCACCCGATTGAGCTTTTGAGTGCGGACTATAGTTTTATCAATCGCGAATTAGGAGAGCACTACGGTATATCCGGTTTGGAAGGAAATGAATTTAGAAAAGTCAGCCTTTCCGGTGGCGAACGCGGTGGGATCCTTGGTCATGGCAGCTTTCTAACAGCTTCTGCAAACGGAGTTGATACCTCGCCTGTAGTCCGTGGGATTTATGTGATGAATAAACTTCTGGATTACACGCCCCCACCTCCACCAGACGATGTGCCTGAGATTGAACCGGACGTAACGGGAGCCACTACCTTAAGGGAAAAATTGATCATGCATCGGGCGGATGCTTCCTGTGCCCAATGTCATAAAAAGATTGATCCGGCCGGTTTTGCCCTGGAGAATTATGATGCGATTGGGGCCTGGCGAGTAAAGTATGACCGCAAACTTGATGTGGATTCATCTGGACAATTGCCAAACGGAGAAACTTTTTCCACACCCGGGGAATTTAAGGATCTCGTGCTCGAGCAGGAAGAGACTTTTATCCGTTGTCTGACCAAGAAGATGCTGACATATGCAATTGGCAGGAAATTAAACAGTGGAGACCGGCCCGCAATTGACAAGATTATCAATGAAATGCTCGGCTCAGGTAAAGGGATGAGGGACTTGATCAAAATCATTGTCCTCAATGAAACATTTCTGAATAATTAACATTAAGCAAGTATCTCTGAAATAATATGGCCGTAGTCTTGTTCGATTCGTTTATGGCCAGGCACTTCGAGCGAACGACCATCCA
>JBMYOA010000170.1:0-3654 GCA_049598825.1 Opitutales bacterium
TGATGCCCAATGCTCCATGGAACTTCAGTTTTGGCATAGCCGGTGTTGGTGGTCATGATGTGATCGAAGAAGGAATGGAATTCTATTTCTCCACCAAGAAAAATTTCTAATCATAAATATTTTACAATATGAAAATACTCATTCCTTTTACTCTGACTCTGGTTTTTACAGTTTTTTCTTCATGCACGAGAACTGCCAATAAAACGGGGCCGCTCGTTCCTTATCCAGAAGTCACTGCTGACATAGATATTGGTGAACAAGTCCGTGGTGAAGGAACCCGAGCAGAATTATTAGGTTTTATTCGCTGGGGTGATCCTGGGCGGGCTACTTTTACAGCCCGTAAACAAGAGCACGAACTTGGTGGTGCGGTTGTCAAGCAATCCATGCAGTCCGCGGTTTATGATGCCCTAGGTGGACAGCCAGATCATTTTATTGTGGATCCTCATTTCCATACCGTTGAACACAATTTCCTAGTTTTCAAAACTGCTAAGACTTCGGTTGTGGGTCGTAAAGCGAAGCACGATAACTACAGGCAGGTCAAAAAATACAACTCTGATGGTACAGAGACTTTGCTATTGGAGGACTCTCCTCAAACAATCACGATCGATAGAAATGGTCGTGAGGCCACGAAGTTGGTTACTTCCGGTAACATTACGGATAGTGTAACAGATTCAGTGAATGTTTATGACACTTCTTCAGGAGTTCGCATGATTGATGCGGATACTCCTGAAGACAGAGATGCAGTGCCCTTGCAAGGATCTATTAGGGAACTTGAGGCAAAGCTTCAGGATCTCAATAGAAGAATTAACTCACTCAAGTAGTTCATCTGGACTGCCAATTATAAGTTAAGCAGTTTCTTACAGACCTAGTTTTTTTGCCTCTTCAGGGTTTTTAGACATCGCGTCTTCAAATTCTCCGATATCAAAGTCGGCTACCACAAAATCTCCATTTTGTAGAGTGGGAGTTTTACTCTGGCCACTCACCGCAAGAAGATCGTCCATTTTGGACGGGTCTTTTCTCACATCAATAATATCCAGACTTAGTGATTTTGTTTCAAAGTAGGCGAGGGCATCTATACACCATGGGCATCCCTCTTTTACAAATAATTTTGGTTTAGACATCCAAACAATCATGATGCCTACTGTCATCCTAGGCAAATTGATTTCCATTGGTATTGGCACATGATGAATTTTAATGCATAAGATTTCTCATTCATGGTAGCCAAAAAAAAGGGGAAGACCGGGTTTAATGAAGGAAGTATTTTTATCAAGCGTGCCCGTGAAAATAATTTGAAGAACCTGACGGTTGAGCTTCCGCGAGGTAAACTTATTGGTGTTACAGGTGTGAGCGGCTCAGGTAAATCATCTCTTGTTTTCGATGTGATGGCCGCGGAAGGTCACCGAAAATATGTTGAAAGTTTATCCACACAAGCAAGACAGGCTTTGGAAAAAGTTAGACGCCCAGATGTGGATTTCGTGGAAGGTCTTTCTCCAGTACTTGCGATTGGGCAAGCCTATGCGGGTTCCTCTGGACCGAGGAGTACCGTTGCAAGTGCAACAGAGATTGCAGATTACGCGAGGTTGCTTTGGGCAACTGTCGGAATTCCTCACTGTCCTTTGGATGGCTCAAGGGTATCTCAGCGATCTCTTGATGATTGTGTGGCAGAAGTCATAAAGGTTGGGGAGGGTAACCGGGTCATATTGCTTGCTCCATTCATGTCTGCGAAGGCGTCAGTATTACGAGAAGAATTTGAAGGATTGGAACGGAGGGGGTATCAAAGGGTTCGCATTGATAATGAGATCAAGAGACTCGATGACTTCGACCTCTTACCTGAAAAAAGTGCGGGTCGTGAATTCAAGGTGGAACTCGTAATCGATCGATTTGTGATGAATGAATCAAATCGCTCCAGATTGGCTGATTCACTGGAACTTGCTTTTAAGGAGGGTGAAGAGCGGGCTATTGCATGGGTCGATTTGGGAGATGAAAAAAAGGAGATCAAGTTATCTCAGAGTCTTGCCTGTGAAAGCTGCGGTACTGTTTACCCCAAACTTACTCCCCGTCACTTCTCCTGGAATCACCCCAGTGGTGCTTGTAAAACCTGCGATGGGTTAGGGGATGTTCTTTCTTTTAAGGAAGAATTAGTCATACCTGACTCTTCCCTCACTCTAGGCAAGGGTGCGGTAAAGCCTTGGAGGCTGGGTTCTAGAAAAATGATCAATTTGAGAAAGAATATTCTCAAAGCTCTATCTGAACAGGTACCCTTTGATAATCGAAAGCCATGGGAGAAGTTTCCTGATGAGGTCAAGGAACTTTTACTTTATGGAGATCCTCAAAGAGAATTCATCCTTAAGTTACAGGCAGGCAGGGGAAAAGCGAAGAAGCAAGTTTTTCCGGGAATTATAAAGGATCTCGAAAATACCATGAAGACAACATCGAGTGATACTTTACGGGCTAAGCTTCTTGGCTATCAACAAGGAAAAACTTGTCCCGAATGCAAAGGGAGAAGACTCTCTTCTTTTGCCCGCTCGGTTTTGGTTAATGACTTGTCATTGGGGGATTTCCTTAATTATTCAGCAAGAGATGCATGGAATTTTCTTAAGCCAAGTAAAAAGAATGAAAAACTGTTTTCAAAAGTTTCCGATGCTTACAATGGCCTTGAACAAAGACTTGGTTTTATCAACGAAGTAGGCCTTGGTTACCTCACCCTGGATAGGGCGTACAGAAGTCTTAGTGGGGGAGAGGCTCAAAGATCGAGATTAGCCACCCAACTGGGAATGGGCCTGGTTGGGGTTACTTATGCATTGGACGAACCGAGTGTGGGGCTTCACCCGGCTGATCATGATCGCTTGCTTTCTGTCGTTCAGGGCCTTCGGGACAGGGGAAATACCGTTGTGGTTGTCGAACATGACGCAGATACTTTGCTTGCCTGTGATCACTTGATAGAAGTGGGTCCCGGACCTGGAGTCAATGGGGGAGAGTTATTGTTCTCAGGCGGTGTGAAGGAATGTATCGAAAGTGATAAAAGTGTTAGCGGAAGCTTTCTGTCAGGGAAAGAATCAGTTCAAAAAGATTTTCGTACCAAGAAACCAACAAAAAGTTTTCTCAAAGTCAAAAAGGCAAGAGCCAATAACTTAAAGCAAATCGATGTAGGGTTTCCGGTCGGTTTATTAACTGTCGTTTGTGGTGTATCAGGTTCGGGAAAAAGTACTCTGGTAAATGAAGTCTTAGCCAAAACAGCGGCTCTGGAATTACATAGATCCAAGCAATTGCCCGGAGAGAGTGCAGGAATTGACGGGTTACAAAATTTTGATCAGGTGGTTCGTGTCGATCAATCGCCCATCGGGAAAAGCCCAAGATCCAACCCTGCTACTTTCGTAAAGCTTTTTGATCAATTACGAAAGCTGTATGCTCAATGTTCACTTAGCCGGGTTCGTGGATATACGGCCGGCCGGTTCAGTTTTAATTTGCCTGGTGGCAGATGCGAAAGGTGTAAGGGGGACGGTATGGTAAAATTAGACATGCAATTTCTCGCTGATGTCTACATCCCTTGTGAAAGTTGCCAGGGCATGCGTTACAATCGGGAAACTTTGGAGGTTAGGTTTCGAGGTCGCAATATCGCCGAGGTTTTGGAAATGAGCGTGGAGGAAGCTAAGG
>JBMYOA010000171.1:0-3651 GCA_049598825.1 Opitutales bacterium
CCGATCAATTCAATGTCGTCAGGTACAAAGCCTTCCTCCATCCATGTTCCCAAAAGGTTGCAAAGGATACGCCGAAAATATTCATGACGGGGAAAAGAAAGAAACGAACGCGAATCGGTAAGCATCCCCACAAAGTGGGAGAGCAGACCAACATTGGCCAAGGTCTTCAATTGTTCGACCATCCCGTCCCGTTGGTCGAGGTGCCACCAACCGGATCCAAACTGCATCTTGCCCGGTAGGTCACGCTGGAAATTCCCCAGCATCGTGGCGATTGAAAAATTATCCGCCGGGTTGTTATTATAAACTATGGTTTTGGGCAGAGAATCCTCACTGTCGAGTTTATCCAAAAACTTCCCCATGTTTTGGGCCTGGTTCCAGTCACCGATCGAATCGGTGCCCGCATCCGGTCCAAACGCGGAGAGCAGCCGGCTGGAATTATTGCGCAGAGGTCCCAGGTGTACCTGCATGGTCCAACCTTTGGCTGAGTAGAGGCGTCCAAGGAAAAGCATAATAAACCCGGTGAATTTTTCGGTTTCTTCCTCTGTGGCATTTTCCTCGTTCAACACCTTGCTGAAAATATTTCGGGCTTCGCTCTCTGTTGGGAATTTACTGGGAAAGGAGGGGAAGCTATGGTCGGACAATCGGCAGCCAATCTCATGGAAATGATTTACCCGTTTGGCGAGACATTCCAGGAAATCATTCAGTGTGCTTATTTCCTTGGAGGTTTGTTCGATCAAATTTTCCAGCCAGTCAAGGAACGCCGAAGCATCACGGATTCCCCAGGCTTTGTCCGGACGAAAGGTCGGGTAAACGCCCGCAACCACAGCATCGTCCTGGCTAATCTTTTCATGATCCTCCGTTGAGTCTGCCGGGTCATCCGTTGTACAGAGGGCTTTGACCTGAAACTTTTCCAGCATGCCCCGGGCGGAAAAATCAGGAGCCTGCAACTTTGCATTGGCCGCTTCCCAGATCTCCTCGGCCGTGTCCGGCCCAAGCAGGGTATCGATATCGAAGCAACGCTTAAGCTCCAGATGCGTCCAATGATATAAGGGATTGCCAAGTGCATGGGGCAGGGTGGCGGCCCATGCCAAATATTTTTCCTTCGGGTCTCCGTTTCCGGTTACCAGTTCCTCGGGTGTGCCATTTGCCCGCATGGCCCGCCATTTGTAGTGGTCGGCTTCGAGCCAGGCTTCCGCTAGGTTTTCAAACCTCCGGTCTTTGGCGATCTCATCGGGCGGTAGATGGTTATGAAAGTCAAGAATGGGTTCATTCTTGGCATATTCATGATACAGGGATACGGCCTGATTATTGGAAAGAAGAAAGTCGTCGTGGATGAAAGGCATGGGAGAAAGTTACTTTATTTTGATTCTGCCCTTCTTGATCTCCCCGTCAAAGGCAAATGCATCCTTATATTCGCCAACTCTCCCTCCTTCATCTCGTCCCATTTGCAGTCCGTCTTGAGGCATTTCTTTCACCAGACTACTCACCATGCCTCTCCCGAGTTTGCGCTTTCCGGCATACAGTTCCACCTCTCCGGATGCGTGCAGCATTGCCTGGATTTTCATTTCCTTATCGCCAAGCTTCTGGTCAGCGGCGACCGATTCCATTTTGCCATTCAGACGGATAAAGAACCGCAGAACTTTATTCTCGATGGATAGCGCCCATCCATGGGCATCGCCACCCTGAGCAACCAGAATTCCATTTCCCTGCTTTCCCATCTGTATTTCCACCTCGAACGCCTTCTTGGCAACCATTGGAGCAACCCCCGAGGGCAGGTTGGCATCGGGTTCCAGGTTAAAAACTTTCTTTTTACTGAAGCTGCTTTTCTTACGATTCCATGGCCACGGTTTTGCCTTGGCTTCGATGGCCCATGCTTCCCATTGATCCGCCATTTCTTTGGCCCGTTGTGGATGCTTTTCACTCAGGTCATTGAGTTCCGAACGATCTGCATCCAGGTCATAGAGTTGCCAGGCTCCGTTAGCACCTTTGGCCACCAGTTTCCATTTTCCGATACGGATCGCCCGGTTACCTTCATGTTCCCAGTAGATTGGATCTTCTCTTTTGATGGCTTTTCCGGAGAAGGTTGGTTTCAGGGATACCCCCTGCATCGGCACAATTTTCTGCCCCTTCACTTCTTTTGGGTAGTCCGCCTTTGCCAGATCCACGCAGGTCGCCATCAGATCGATGAGGTGTGCCGGTTGGTGCTCAAATTTTCCGCGTAATTTTGCAGAGATTCCCTTCGGCCAATGGGCCACTAAGGGTGTACTGATTCCGCCCTCATGGACCCAGTGCTTATATTCACGAAAAGGAGTATTACTAACATTGGCCCAGGCTTTTCCGTATCCATGATAAGTGTCTGCTCCGCCCGTCATCACTTCGGTACCCTGTTTCATCACCACACCGTCGCGGGTACGTTTCGGGATCATATCCATTTGTAAATCGGTCGCCTTCATTGGTTTTAAAATTTCGGGATCACTATCCTTGTATTGAATCCCTTCCTTCCTACCCATCCCTTCTGCACAACCACCGTTGTCTGCAATAAACATGATCAAGGTATTATCCAGCATCTTTCTTTTTTCGAGGGCTCCGATCACTTTTCCCAGTCCCTGGTCCAACCGGTCGACCATGGCCGCATATGCCTCCATCAGCCGGATTTCCCACTCCTTGTTTTTGGCATCCTTCCATGCCTCGGCATCGCGGGGAGAAAGCTTCCACTTCGGATCGATCAGGCCCATCTCCAATTGCCTTTGATAACGGGCCTGTCGGATGACCTCCCATCCGTCATCATACCGCCCCTTGTATTTTTCCATGTCTTCAGGCAGGGCATGCATTGGCCAGTGCGGGGCCGTGTGAGCCACATAGAGAAAGAACGGATCATCCCCCTTATGTTCGTTAATGAAACGGGTGGCATGATCATTGATTGCATCCGTGTAGTAAAAAACTTCCGGTTCATATTCCTTGTCCGCGTAGGGAGAAATCAAGGTGTTCCCACGGGTTAATGAATTGGGATCAAAAAAACTACCTGCTCCATGAATGGTTCCATAGAACCGGTCAAAGCCCCGCTGCCTTGGCCAATTATGCTGGGAAGACCCTGGGGTTACTTTGGGGGTCACATGCCACTTGCCGGATAGATAAGTCGAGTACTTGGCCGGCTTTAGAACCTCCGCGATCGTTTGCACATCGGTTCCCAGATCTCCCTTGTATCCGGGCAGTCCGGTATCATTCATCATATGCCCGATACCTGCCTGGTGTGGATAGGTGCCGGTCAACAGACTGGCCCGTGTCGGGCAGCAACGGCCCGTGTTGTAGAACTGCGTGAACCGTAATCCGTTCTTGGCAAGACGGTCAAGGTTGGGCGTTTCGATCTCGCTCCCATAGCATCCAATGTCGGACCAGCCCATATCATCCGCCATTACGATAATGACATTTGGACGGCTCTGCCCGTAGGCAAAACCCGACATGAAAAGAAAAAGGCTAAAATATGTGGAAAATCTCATAAGTACAAAGGTGCAACAGGCTTTTTGCTTGCTCGAGGGGGGCAAAGTCAATACTTAACAAAGGTTTTGGAGCACGGCGCGGTAGCCAAGTGGTAAGGCCGGGGACTGCAAATCCTCTATTCGCCGGTTCGATTCCGGCCCGCGCCTCCATTCC
>JBMYOA010000172.1:0-3645 GCA_049598825.1 Opitutales bacterium
TCCAACTTGTCCAAGGCGGGTGATTTCAGCTTTCGATTCCCTTCTGCCCGGTCACCATGGCATTGAACACATCTTTGTTCATACAGTTTTTTTCCCAGATTCTTGTCACCTTGAATCGTACGAATGGCCGGCTTTGGGTCCTGCTTGGCAAACCAGTCTGCCAGGTATGCTATTTCCACCTGGTTTTCGATTTTCCGGGCTCCCACTCCCATAAGATATTCCGAACGATTTTTCGGGTTTTGACCCCGCACCCCGGAATGAAATTTCTGGAGTTGTTCATACAGATACCAATATTCCATCCCATCCAAAATAGGACCACGCTGAGCCTCCTGCGTACCATGACATACCCTACATTCGTTAACCTTAGCCAACATTTCTGATTCAACCAAAACGGGAGGCACCTCTTGCTTTACTTTGGAATGGGGTTCCTGCCTGTTCACGCAACCCAGGAAAACAAAGATGAACAGAGTGTTCAGCAGAATTTGGGCTAGGCTTACCTTCATTCTTCCCTTTCTAATGGCTCAGAAATAAGGGACAAGCGAATAGCATGGCTCGTATCTATTCTTTACGACTGCGAATGTCTATTGCATCATAGTTCTATGCCCAGAATCAGGACGCAATCGATCAGCAAAACATTCCCGGATGGTACGCAGGCTCTCAATTCCGTGAACCTGGAAGTCCATGATGGTGAACTCTTGGCACTGGTTGGCCCATCCGGTTGCGGAAAGACCACCTTACTTCGCATATTCGCGGGCCTGGATACAGCCACTGAAGGGGAAATATTCTTCGATGAGCGGGAAATCTCAAAACTTCCCCCGGATCAAAGAGATTTAGGTATGGTCTTTCAAAATTACGCCCTCTTTCCGCACCTTACTGTTTTCAAAAATATATTGTTGGGTCTGGAAAAAAGTAATTTGTCAAAAATCGACAAGGAAGAACAGGTTCAAAAGGTTGCCCATAGCCTCGGCCTTGCCGACCTACTGATGCGTAAACCATCCGAGATCTCGGGTGGGCAAAGACAAAGGGTCGCACTGGCCCGGTTGCTCGCCCGCAATCCGTCCATTCACCTACTCGACGAACCCTTAAGCAACCTCGACGCCAACCTCCGCTTACAAATGCGCCAGGAATTGGCGGAGCTTCACCGAAAGCATCAAAAGACCACCCTGTTTGTGACGCATGATCAAGTGGAAGCCATGACTTTGGGTCAACGAATTTGCCTGCTCAATCAAGGATCAGTTGAGCAAATGGGCACCCCACAGGAACTTTATGATTCACCCAAGAATTTATTCGTGGCCGGTTTCTTTGGTATGCCTTCAATCAATTTAATTCACGGAAATATCGAAGTGAAATCCAATGGAGAACAGTCGATTTTCAACTCAAAAGACGCAAACTTAAGTCTTCCGTTACCTCCGAATATCCAACCTGCACAGCAAAAGATCATTCTCGGTATCCGGCCTGAAAGTTTCCAACTGGTCGAACATTCCCCCAAAAATTCATTTGTGATTCAGCGGACGGAGTATCTTGGCGATTCGCTGGTTTGTTATCTTACGGCAGATGAATTGCGAATCACATGCAAGCAGCCTTCCTTTGAAATCAACCCGGCTGATAAAGTGGGAATCGAAGTCAACTGGAACCATGTTCATTGGTTTGACCCTGAAAGTGGGGAGCGAATTCAACTGAGTGAAAGCTGAGAAAGGGCTGTCCGCATCTTTCTAAAAAAGAGGGCAAAAAGAAATACAATGGGAAGAAAAGAAAGGGTGGCCGCGGCCATCCCAATCGATTCAGGTGCCCGGTGACTGACATCACTCAATTTGGCCAAAGCCAAGGGTAAGGTTAACGAGCTATCATCCAAAAGCAGAAGAGCCAACAAGTGTTCCTGCCAGCACAAAGCAAAATGAAGCAGAAAATAAGTAACCATGCTTGGTGCAAAAAGTGGGATTACCAGCAAGAATGACCGCAACGGACTAAAGCCTTCCAATCTTGATACTTCCATTAATTCAACCGGGAGCTGCCTGAATGACTGGGAAAAGAAGACCACCCCCAACCCACTGGCGATTCCACATAGGACTAAGGAAAAGGAATTACCCGTCCAACCAAGCCAATGGAACCATTCAAAAACAGGCACCACCAAGGCTTGCCTGGGGATAAGAATGATTAAAAGGGCAGCTCCTATCAAAAATGCTTTCGAACGAAAAGAATACCTGGCTAACACAAAACCGGCCAAAGCAGAAACCAAGGTAGCCAAGAGAGCTTGCGTTGTGGCTATCATAACCGATTGCCACAGACTTCCAGTAAAATCCACAAACTTGCCGTCCAGCAACATTCCATACGCCTGTCCGTCAAATTTCTCAGGAAGCAACTGGGAAGGTTGGTAAATTTCTTTATTGGTCTTGAACGAGGAAAAAAACATCCATGCAAACGGATATAGGCTCAGCAGAACAAAACAGAAAAGCGTAAGGATAGAAAGGAGACGACTCATACCTTTGCCTGAGGTAATCGGACCCGTAAAACCAGAAATAAGAAACCAGCGACAAAGGGTGCCACCAGCAGACTCATCGCGGCAGCTCCCGGAAGATCAAATCGACCGGATCCTCCGGGAAATGCAACCTGGTAGACATAAGTGACGAGGAGTAAACCCGCATCCAGCATACCTCCTGATCCGCCCAGCAGGGTATACGCACCCGAAAAGGAAGCTACCCCATCGACTACCAAAAAAACTCCAACAAACAGAGCAAGATTACGAACTCCAGGCACGAGAATTAAACGAATGCGGGACAGAGATTTCATGCCCTCAAGTTTTGCCACCTCAAAATGCCAGGAAGGGATACCTTCCAGTGCACACAAAAAAAACAAGGCAACCACACCCGTCCATCGCCAAACGGATTGCATGACCAAGGATGGCATGATGAAATCGGGATCCATCATCCAATTAATCGGGTCCATACCAAGAGGTATGATTACATACTGATTCAAGGCACCCTCTCTTCCGTGAAAAAAGAGATAGAATAATTTCGACATAGCCCCTGGTAAGGCAAGACCTGGGATAAGTAAGCAAAAAGCGAGAATTCCCCGATAGAGTCTTGGCAGTTCAAAGAGAGCAACCGCCAAAACAAAAGCCAACGGGATAATACAAATCACTGAACCTAAAACATACTTTAGGGTATTAGACAAAGCCTTGTGAAACTTTGCGTCACCTAAAGTTCTTTCAAAATTTTCGAGACCCACATATTCAATCTCACGATTCTCAGAAGTTGCGAATCCTGAGTCTGGGTTTTGCAAGGCAAGATCTACACCCAAAAATAAGGGAACTACCCAAAACAAGATCCAAAGGGCCAAAAATGGGAGCAACAGCGGGAGTAGGCGACGGAAACTTTCTTGAGGAAGTCCGTTCATAGAAAAAGTTTAAATATTCTACCTTTTCCCCCAGGATTGCTTCATAGCTTCGCGGTACTGTGAAATGGCTTCCTTCGGGGAAAGTGCTCCAAACATCACGGAACCAAAGTAATTTTCCTGCATCAAAAAGATAGCCTGCGGACGGCGCGGATCAACCACCACGGGTGGTATCTCATCGGCCAACTCCACAAGCAGATTTCCCATGGACTGCTTGAAGTAAGGATGTTCTTTAAGTAAATCTTCATTTTTCCA
>JBMYOA010000173.1:0-3565 GCA_049598825.1 Opitutales bacterium
TCCACGGATCGAACCTGCTTCTTGCCGTCACTTGGATTGAGTAATTGAGTAAGGGGCAACAGAATACCTATGCCAAATGCGATTCCAAGCGCACCGAGACCAAGTAGGACAGGGTTGGCTCCAAATTTTGGTGGCTTGTAGGTTTCTCCTGGCACCAGTTAAAAATTAGGATTCGGTGGCAATGCTCACAGTTTGAGCCCCACCTAGTTTGGCTTCGTCGATAACCCGAACCAGTAGGTCGGTTACAACCGTTTTGTCAGCCTGTACGATAACGGGAAGAACATCATCTTCGCCTTTTCCTTCATTCAACCTGCGTACTACCGCACGGACTCCACTGACTCCAACTTCCCTGCCCCCATAAACAACCCGTCCTTCACCGGTGATAGCGATAAGTATACTGTTTTTCTCAAGCATACTGGCTGCAGCAGCCTGAGGTTTGTCGACATCGACTCCGGTCTCTTCCACGAAAACAGTCGTTACTATAAAGAAGATCAACAGGATAAAAACCATGTCGATCAGAGGTGAAATGTTTATGTCCTCCGCTTTATCTGCGGTTGAAAAACTTCTTCGTGCTCTACTCATATTAAATTAATCTTCCTCCTCATCAGTTTCCAAAATTCCTTTGTAGTTTTGCATAGTCAGGCTTTCGAGGGTGGTGAAAAAAATTTCCAATTGATCCCTTTGCGAAACAATTCGGTTGATCATGACATAAGCAGGAATGGCTATGATCAGACCAGTTTGAGTCGTGATAAGTGCTTCAGAGATACCTCCTGCCACGAAATCAATCGTTTTTCCCCCGGAACTGGTAGAAAGTCCTTTAAATGTGGTAAGCATCCCCATAACCGTACCCAAAAGGCCGGCAAGGGGTGCAGTGCTTACCAGTAAACTGAGAAAAGTAATCCTACGGTCGATTAATGGTAAGAAACATGCCCGGATTTCATCGAAGCGTCTCCGTGCCTCGCCAAGAGTCTCCTTGCCATCCGATACATAGCGAAGCATTTTTTGGGTTTCGTGATCGGCTTTATCGGGATTACTAATCCACTGAATCAGGGTGTTTTTGTTCGTGTTCTTGAATGAAGTTCTGGACTTTAAAAACATGTATGTTTCGAGGGTCGCGTAATATAGGATAAGTGCGATGGCCAAGAGCATTAACATGAGAGAACCACCTTGTACCCAAAGTCCCCAAACTTCGTCAGTAAACCATGTGAAGATGATATCCATTGATTAAGCTAAGAAACTTGAAAATTCTTAAGCAGGTTCAGCTATGGCATCTGAAGTAGAATCATCTAAATCATTTTCCTTTGGCGGTGTGTTTAGGAAAAGATCTTTTTTCTTGGGAAATGCATTTAAAAAGAGGGATGATAAACGTTCCATCTCAGCAAGTATGGCTTTCGATTTTCGTGACAGAACTGCGTAGAGAATGAGCGAAGGAATAGCGGCGACAAGTCCCAGTTCAGTAGTAATAAGTGCTTCCGAGATACCTTCTGAAAGGCTTTTCGCATCGCCCGTTCCAAAAAGAGTGATTTGCTTGAAGGTTTTGATCATTCCTGTAACGGTTCCAAGTAGCCCCATTAAGGGTGCTGTTGCAGCTGTAACTTGTATAACAGGAAGATAGCTTTCTAATTTTGGCTGGGTGGCAAGCAGCTCTTCATACATAGCTTCATCTACCATTTTCTTCCCCTCGGTACACTTTGAGATGCCGGCAGTAAACATGTCTTTGAAGGGGCCTTTTAAGTTTTTGGCTAGCTTCAAAGCTCCGTCTTTGTCCCCGTCTTCCATTTTACGAATAATTTCAGTAACCCCCTGAGATCGCGGAAAGCTAATTCCACTTAGTTGGAGGTATTTGATCAGTGCAATTAAAAGAGAAATAATTGCGGCTATTACAATGGGATATGCCCAGGTGCCCCCTTTTTGAATATGTTCTACTGTTGTATCCTCGGCCGCGGCGACTTTGACCGCATCACCAAGGGTGGCATCCACAGGAAGTGTGGCAACGCTACCGTCTTCTGACTTAAAGTAAGACCGAAGGGTAGATGCCTGAGGATCCTGAAGTTCAAAAATTCTTGGTTTTAGGTCTCGTCCTGACTCAGTGAGTCCAGCTAGTGATCCGGTTTTTTCGTTAAAGTAAGCAAGGGGGCCGGAGAGTACAAATGTACCTTCTCTCACCTTGCCGCTACCGTCGAGTGCCTGTCCGTCAAATTGTGTCCCACCCAGAAGTTCCTCAATGCGCTTAATCGACATGGTGAGTAGATTCATACGGGCAGTCATTTTCTCTTTTTCAGATGAATCACTGTCCAGGACAGATTTGATCTGTGATAATTCAGCCTGATTTCGATCAATTTCTGCCACATGTAGACGAGCCTCGAAATTTGCCAAATAATCACTCCCTAAAGTGGATAGAAATTGTGCTTCTGTTTTTCTCCCATCCACTTCCTTCTTAAGTGCGGTTAAGCTTACGGATTTGTTGTCACGAAGTCTTTGAAGGCGGTCAAGGGACCTTCTCTTTTCTTCGACCGATCTTTCAAGTGCACTCAGCTTTGTGGCTAAGGGTATTTTCTCGTTTTGGATTTTGGTTCTTGTCTCCGCAAGTTTGGACAATGCAGATTTATTTTTTTCAACTAGTTCTTTCTCTGCGTTTTCATAGTCATTTGCTTGTAGGGTGATACTCAGAGAAAGTCCAAGTA
Organism: Opitutales bacterium; assembly: GCA_049598825.1. Classification (GTDB taxonomy): domain Bacteria; phylum Verrucomicrobiota; class Verrucomicrobiia; order Opitutales; family Seribacteraceae; genus Seribacter. The sequence continues at coordinate 2,685 of JBMYOA010000173.1, forward strand.
GTGATAAAAAGAACGGTTTCATTGAAAGAATAATTTGAATGATCAGTTTGTTTTAAAGGGAAGGTCCACAAATGTTGCCTGTTTTTGAGCAGTTCGGTTATAAAATGAAATTGCTTCCAGAATTGCAGGACCAGCCGTTGGCTGATCGAATTCATCCCAACCATTTTCGGATGGAAGTAAATAACCTGCCTTGGTGCCGGTTTCGTCTGAGAAATAAGCTATCCCTAAACCAAAATACAAAACGCTGACTTTTACCTCACCGCTTTCGATCTTTAATAATTTTTCATCAAGAGCGATTGAGCTGTTAAATTTGTCAATTTTTGCAAGTGCTCCAACTACAGCCTGCAGTCGCTGGCTAACCGAAGCGGTTATTGTTTCTTTTTTATCTTTGTTAGGAATTCGGTTTAGGAAGCTCTGCAAGTCGTCCTGAAGAGGGGGAGGGAAGCGTGGAGCAAGTCTCAAAAGTTGACTCTCCAATCTTTCAAGAGTTTCAGAAACTGGCAGTATTGCTGATTTCAAATCCTCATTCTGATCAGCTAATTTTATTCTCTCCTCTTCACCTGCGGAATTTTCTTTTTCAACAGATTGAAGCTTTTCATCGATCGTTTGCTTCTCCTCTTCGAGTAATTCGACCAGATCGTTGAGTGAACTTTTTTCGATTTCCCACGACGATGATTCCTTTGTAATCAGTCTTTCAGTAGCAATCCATTCTTTAAAGAGGGAAGGTGCTTTTGGAATTTCGCAGAATAACGATCCTGTAAAAAGGAGTAAAATGACTGGTACTTTTAGATGTAAAATTTGTTTCATAAACGGAGGTTTTGGAAATATTTCCATTTTTCATCTCCATAAATGATGAACAAGGTGATTGTGGTATTCCGTCT
>JBMYOA010000174.1:0-3553 GCA_049598825.1 Opitutales bacterium
AAACCGTTTCCACCGATTACGATGTTTCCGACCGCTTATATTTTGAGCCTCTTACCCTTGAGGATGTTCTCGAGATTTATCGTCAGGAAAAATGCGATGGTGCCATCGTACAGTACGGCGGGCAGACGCCCCTCAACCTGGCCACCGGGTTGGAGGAAGCTGGCGTCAATGTCATCGGTACCTCCCCGGAAAGTATCGACGCGGCTGAAGATCGTGAGAAGTTTAAAGCAATTTTGGATCAGCTTGGTCTCAAGCAGCCATCCAATGATATAGCAATGAAACCCGAGGATGCAGCGGAAAAAGCCAAAAAGCTTGGCTACCCGATTCTGCTCCGTCCATCTTTTGTTCTTGGTGGTCGAGGCATGTTTATCGTTTATGATGAAGAGGAATTAAATGGCGTGGTTAAGGAAGCCTTCGCAGTTGCCCCGGGAAAACCGGTCCTGCTTGATAAATTTCTCGAAGAAGCGATTGAATTGGATGTCGATTGTATCTCCGATGGCGAAACCACCGTGGTGGGCGGTATGCTCCAACATATTGAATTCGCCGGCGTTCACAGTGGAGATGCCGCGATGGTGCTTCCCCCGCACGACTTGGATGTCGATATGATCGATGAGGTCCGGGAAGCCACACACGCGTTAGCCAAGGCCCTGAAAGTGATTGGCCTGATGAATGTCCAGTATGCGATCAAGGACGGCGAACTCTTTTTGATCGAGGTCAACCCCCGTGCCTCCCGTACGGTTCCCTTTGTGAGTAAAGCAATTGGTGTTCCCTTGGCTAAATTGGGTGCCCGGGTGATGGCCGGAGCCAAGCTCAAAGATCTTGGGTTCACTGAGGAAATCCTGCCCAACCGTTGGGCGATCAAAGAATCGGTCTTTCCCTTTAACAAATTTCCCGGTTCCTCAATCGTTCTCACTCCGGAAATGCGCAGCACCGGAGAAGTCATGGGGCAGGATAAAGATTTCGGCATGGCCTTTGCCAAGACACAAATGGCGGCCAAGCCATCCCTTCCGATGGAAGGAAATGTGTTTCTCAGCGTCAAGGATTCGGACAAACCCAAAGCCCTCGAGATTGCCAAAGGCTTGTCGGAATTGGGTTTTTCTTTCACCTCAACCGAGGGAACCGCAAAATTTCTCAATGAAAATGGAATCAAGGCGAAGAGCACCCTTCGAATCAGCGAAGGACGACCCAATGTGGCCGATCTTATCAAAAACGGAAAAGTCCAGTTGGTTATCAATACACCCCTTGGGTTGATCCCCAGACGTGATGAGAATGGTATCCGTCAGGAAGCGGTCTCTCATAGCGTCCCGGTGATCACCACATTGGGTTCTGCCTATGCCGCCCTGGAGGGAATCCGATCATTGAAAGACCGTAAATTCTCGGTCAAATCTTTGCAGGACTACGCCAAGTCGGAGTAAGGTTTTCAAATGGAACGCTCCATTATCGCACTTCTACACGGCCCTGACCAGCCAGGCATCGTCGCAAAAGTGGCCGGTTGGATCCATGAGCATGGGGGAAATGTCTTGCATGCCGACCAGCATTTGGACCGTCAGGAAAACATCTTTTTTCAACGGGTGGAGTGGAGCCCACAACTCTCCCGTGATCTTCGCTCGGAGGCGGATGCCTTTTCCTCATTTGCTCATCAGGATCTGGGTATGAAGGTGCGGATCGCCTTGAGTGATGATCAACCCAAAATTGCCTTGATGGTTTCCCGGGCGGATCATTGTTTTCACGACCTGGTACTTCGGGTCAGATCGGGTGAATGGAATGCCAAAATCGTCGGTGTGGTTTCCAATCATCAGGAAATGCGGACAGCATCCGAAGCGTATGGATTGGACTATTTACATTTGCCTGTTACCAAGGATTCGAAAAAGGCAGTGGAGGAGGAGCAGCTTGCATGGCTCAACAGTCAGGGAGTGGAACTGGTGATCCTCGCCCGTTACATGCAGGTGCTGAGTTCAGACTTTTTGGACCGCGTGGGCTGTCCGGTGATTAATATTCATCATTCTTTTCTTCCCTCTTTTGCCGGGGCTAAGCCCTATCATCAGGCATACCAACGTGGGGTTAAACTGATTGGTGCCACGGCTCACTATGTGACGGAAGATCTGGATGAAGGCCCCATTATCGAGCAGGATGTTACCCGGGTCAGCCATCGTCATGGGCCCGGTGAACTTATTGAAAAGGGGAGGGACCTCGAAAAATTGGTTCTTTCGCGGGCCGTCCGCAGGCATTTACAAAACCGGGTTCTGGACTATGGCAATAAGACCGTGGTCTTCGATTAAATTCCAACCCCGTGGATTTTAACTTTCAGGCATTGTTTTGGTACATCCTCGCAGCCGACTGTGCTTTTGCCAATACGGTTGCCTGGTTCTATCAGGATTGGTACCGGGAAGTTTGCCCGTCCATTTTTAAACATTTCCCGGCCACCAAAGCATGGTGCGGTGTTTATCTTTTGCTTATCCTTTGGTTGGGTCATTCCCTTCATCAACAAGGCATTCTTCCCTGGTAAACTGGGATTAAATTCTTGGTATCTTCCCGAGCATCGGGTTGACGGGTCTGACTGTTTTCATAATTCTTTGTCGATGCTTAAATACTTACTTCCTCTTCTTATTGCCTGCACATGTTCCTTCGCCAAGCGTCCTAATATTTTACTGATTGTAACGGATGATCAGGCACCGCATACCCTGTCAGTTTACGGTAACAAAGTTTGCGAGACTCCTCATATTGATAAACTGGCGGCTTCGGGCATGGTGCTCGATCAGGCCTATCACATGGGATCAATGAGCGGTGCTGTCTGCTCCCCCTCGCGCACCATGATTATGTCCGGGCGTACGCTTTGGCACCTGCCTCCCCGTGGAAAGAAGCATTTAAAAAAAGAGGAGGGCGAAACCAGTGGTCAGGACATTTTAAACAATACCCTGCCTGCCGTATTTAATCGGGCCGGGTATGAAACATTCCGTACCTGTAAAAAAGGAAACAGTTACTCGCAGGCGAATGCTCTCTTTCAAATCGTAAAGGATAAGACCGCCCGCAAGGCAGGAGATGAGGACGGGAGTCAGTGGCATGGTAGGCAACTACTCGACTACCTGGAAGACCGCACCCAAAGAAAAGCAAGTAAGCCATTCCTTGCCTACTTTGGGTTTTCCCACCCCCATGACGAGCGCTGGGGCAGGGATGATTTGAATAAAAAGTATGGGGTCGAAAATGTAAAATCTCCACCCACGGAAGTGAGTGAAAAATCTCCTCGGGTTCCCGTGTCCTGGTTGCCCAAGCATCCGTTCCCGGATGGTCATCCCAACCTTCGTGACGAAGTCCGCGTTCCCGGGGTGATGACCTCTCGCACCGAAGCGACCGTTCGGAACGAACTGGGTCGTGAATATGCCTGTATCGAAAATATTGATGATCAGGTGGGCCTGGTCATCGAGAAATTACGGGCCATGGGGGAACTGGAAAACACCTACATTATTTACACCGCCGATCATGGCATCGCGGTCGGTCGCCACGGTCTTATGGGGAAGCAGAATTTATATGAACATTCCTGGCGTGTTCCTTTCAT
>JBMYOA010000175.1:0-3545 GCA_049598825.1 Opitutales bacterium
GGAAAATTGGCTAGGTATCCTTCAAACCTCTTAAGATAGCCAAGGAATTTTGCTTTGTGAGTATCACTCGTGAAAACCGCGGTTCTTGATTTTACAAGTTCTGTCATCACATCGCTATCTATCCCTGGAAATTCAGTATTTAAAAATGGAAGTAATTTCTTTCGGTCCCGTACAATTTCTTCCAAAGTGCCTTCATGCGACTCCTCAATACCTCCCCTATTTACATAACTAAAAGAAACCATACTGGTTGGAGACCCAAGCAATTTTAGTAGCCTAAGTGTGTTCCCGTACAAAATATCGTATTCACTGTACTTCTTTGCATATTTTTGAAGCAAGCTGTCCACCCCGGCATTGGATGGGTCATTTCCAAATTTCTCGATGTTTTGATAATACATTTTCAGCATTTCAGAAGGACGCCCCAATTCTTCACAGGCAAAACCAATTTTTTCAGTCGCTTCTGATAAACGAGCACCCTCCTTGGCTGAAAAGTTTTGCTGGTAATCACGGTAAAGTTTTTCGATCTGTGTATATGTTTCATAGGAAGCAACCTCGAACAGCTCTCCGTAGTCAAGGGCACCATCCTTATTCAAATCATACTCCGCAAAAGGTTTGGTGGTATTGAAATCTCCTGCTGCAAATTCATTTTTTTGCAGCACCTCATCTTTATTTCCATCAAACTTGTAGTAGAAATTAACGACTCCCTCAGGATTCTCTGCGACTCTTTCCAAAAGACCGCCTTCATTAAATGTGGCATCCGAAATAAGACCTATATCTTCGGTACTCCGTCGTACCATTTCGTAGTTTTTGCGAGCATTCGAAATCTGCTCGAAAGATGGTTGGTCATCAGGACCAACTTCACTGATAGCAAGATCACCAAGACTAAGATATACCTCAGCCACAAGTTTGTCATCGGGGAAATCCATGGCAAATTGTTCGAATAATCGAATTGCATTTTTGTTATCCTGGGAACCTTGAAAGGCCACGGCCAACCTGAAAGTCGCATCTTTAGCGTATTCTTTATCAGGATAAAATCTGGCTTTTCCTCCATTTTGCCAATCATCATTGATAGAAGCTTTGCCAAGCGAAATGACTTTTCCGCCACCGGTTTTATCAGTAATTTTCCATACAGCTCCATCAAACCACATCGTGAAACCTTCCTGATTCTCATAGACAGGCTGTCCGTTCTTTTCCTCACCGGTTGGCAGGTAGACTCCATTGGGATTCGGAACCACCTTTTCTTCTTCCTCCTCTGCAATAAGATCTTCATCAGCCTCGGAAATTTCATTCACATCCGGTTTCTCAGCAGGCGATGCTACACCACTATCTCCTTCACCGGAGATGTCATCATTTACTTTACTTCCTGTGTCATCTTCATCACCGCCACAAGAAGCGAAAAGAAAGAGTAATGATATTACACAAGAGAATGTAAGAAATTTATTAAAGATCATTTTTATTCTCCTTGGGAGTCAGAGTCATCATAGGTGGTAAGGCCTCCATCGTCCAATGGCAGTCCTTCGACATTTACACCAACCACAGCGGAAAGCATAGGTTTCGCTTCATCAAAACGACCGGTAGCTAGAAGTGCCAGTCCGCTCATGTAATGAGCTGTTGGCATACCTGGGCTGTTTCTGAACTCAGGACGGTTAACAAACCCTTTCTTTGAATTCATGACTCCATTTTCATAGCCAGCAAATTTCTTCAATAGATCATCATACCTGCGATTCCCAAAATAAACAGCCCCCATCATATTGACGAAATCACGAGCGTATTTATGGTCTGGCATGACAGTGAGAAAGTCGTCACACAAAGCGAAAAACCTGTCATAGTATTGTGCTGATTGTTCTTTCGCTCTTGAAGCACGCTCTCGGTCTATGGTGGATGTTGCAGTCTGTAAGCTTGCTGCTTCTCTTCTAAAAGTGTCCGCCTGCAAGCGATAAGCGTTGCACATGATGAAAGTCACATCGGGTCGAAATTTTTTCCATTCTTTATTTTTGAGGTATAATTCTCCCAACTCAATTGACTTTTCTCGAAACTTTACGGTGTTCGCAGAAGCAAAGGCAGCGTAGAGAAAGTTTTCCACCATCTCATGCTCCGGGAAATCATTAAACAACCAATAGAAACCCCAAAAAGACTCCCAGTCTCTTTTGGTAGCCTGGAAGTTATCTGCTTTTCTCCACCTTAGCGTGGTGGTGAAGGATGGGGTATCTTGTGCCAACTTGAGATGTCCCTTTGCACTGGTCTGCTTCATTGCCAGCTCATTTATTTTGTCTTTTAAGATTTCCAACCTTCTTTGGGGCAACCCCTGCCCTCTCAATTGGACAAATTGCTCGAGCCTTTTGAGTTCCGTCTCGAGCCTTTTTTGTCTTTCCGTGTAATAAACAACAATTTCCTCAGTTGTCATTGTGAGGGAATATAGCAAGGATGCCTCGACATGCCTACCCTCCTCCTTTAGTTGCTGTGCACCTTGCATCAAGTTAACATTGAGACGAAGATCGTAACGGGCAGGTGTATCTCCAGATAGGCGAGGGAGTAGCGGAAAAACCTCATCTATACGTTTTGTCTGAACAAACATTTCCGTGAGACATGAAACGGCGTATGCAGCCCGGTCCTCATCTTTGGCCGCATCGGCAAATTTAAGTAAATCACGAAAAGCGGGTTCCCCTTTGGCCCATTCCTGTTCGATATGATAACATTGGGCCTTTCCGTGATAGAGGCTGAGCAATTCACTCCTCTTAACGATTTGCTTACGATAAGGTTGTGCCGGATCAAGTAGAATTTCAATCACACGGGCTGCTTCTCTCCATTCCTGCAGGGAACGAAGACAGTCTGTTCTTTTCTGCATAGCCAAAACCGCTTTCGGGTCTTTGGGAAACTTTTCGGCAAAAAAGCCAAATGCCTTGGCTGCCTTGACTATAAATTCCTTATCCCCAACTTTCGCAAAACTCTGCAGATAGCCAATACCTCTAACAAAGCCAAATTGTTGAAGAATTTTTTCAACTGCAGGATCCTTTTCATCTTCAAACCTAACTTCGAGCTCATCAAGAAAAGGAGAGGCTCCGGCAAAATCACCTTTACCTATCATGCTTTGGGCTAATTCAATGACTTGCCTGAGCGGCATATCAGCTGGATTCTGTCCCTGAAGCGAAACCGAACAAAGGAAAATCGTTAAGAGAAGGAAAACGGGCTTGTAAAGTAAACGCATGGTATTGGTAGGGTGAATCCGATTAAAGATACCTAGATCATTCCCGCAAGACTATTTTTGGCACGCAAGATTATCCTGAAAATTCTATGAATTTGATATGCAACATGGGCAGTCCAATACCCAATGGTCATCAGCAACTTCGATCCAACTCAGATCCGCGGTGATGCTTTGATCATAATTTGGGGCTGAAACCCGATGCCCATAAGCACAACCTTTCGGAGGATTTATCGGAGAAGGGATATCTCCTGAAATAATAATTTTTTCTTTTTGGAGACTTGGATCCGCAACTGGAATAGCGGAGAGAAGGGCTTTTGTGTAAGCGTGTCTGGGGTTATCAAAAATT
>JBMYOA010000176.1:0-3532 GCA_049598825.1 Opitutales bacterium
GTAAAAACTGGATCTTTCCGCCCCGTTCACGAATCTGCTCCTGAAGATTGGCCAGAGATTCCAAAAGAAAACGGGCCCGAAAACTGGCTATTCGGGAAACTCCATTCCGTGGCTTCCAAACCCGGTCGTCGAAAACATAGGCAAATAAAACTTCATCACATTCCTGCAATGCCCGCGACAATGCCGGGTGATCCGAGATCCGTAAATCATTCCTCAGCCATACAATTCCTTTAACCATTATGGTTGTAGTTTGTACGCCCCGAATTGTTTCTCAACTTGGTGAGCTAAGCACCCATGCTATTCCTTGTTCGAAGCAATAATGGATTCGGCGACTAACCGACCACTGCGCATAGCAGAATCAATCGAAGGAAGCCCAAGATAGTCCCCGCACCGGTAAATACCATTTTTCTTGGTTTCCAAATCAGGAACGACATCACAATTGGGTACCGCATGACTAATACGATATGCCCTGAGAAAATCCCATTTTTTTACGCTCTCCCCAAACCATGTTCTCAATTGCTGATTGGCCAACTCAACGACTTGGTCGATTCCCATCTCCTTTTTTCCGATTACACTGGCGGAAGCAAGGGCCCGCCCCGATGGTGCACAATCAGAAAGGGTGCTTAAAAAAGTAAGGTTATTGATTGGGCCCCTTCCACTGCCATCCAGGTGAAGAATAGGAGATGTTGTGGGGAGTTCCGTTTTGGGCAGACTGAAGTAGAGGCAATCAACCGCATTCCATTCGCGAGTTGGCCCATCTATGCCAAGAAGTCGATTTGCAACCGGTTCCTCCGTGGCCAAAACAACTGCCCGCCCCGACCACTCCTTTCCATCGACCATGACCACGGTGCTTTCCATTACTTTTTGAACCTCCTGACTCAAAAAAATGGAATCATCTGGTAATTGTTTCGCCATCTGTTTCGGAATCTCACCTATTCCAAGTCGGGGAAGCACGGTATCTCCTTTGGCAAAAAGAGAAAAGGTTTCCTCAAACTTACGGACACTGGTGGATAATTCATTTTCAAGAAAGACCCCCCGCATAAAGGGCTTCCAAAACCGGTCGATCATTACCTGAGAATATCCGAGCTTAGCAAGTGCTTCCCGGGTCGATAAAGTATCCTCCATGGCACGAGTGGATAATAAGCCGAGGCGAAGCATCCCCACTTTTACCTTATCCCAAAGGGACCCAATTGGATTGAAAGCGGAAAGAAAACCATCAAGTGGGTGACGAAAAGGATCCGAGACCTGATGAAATTTGTCTTTATACCAGACTCTTGAACCGGGATAACATTTTCTCAGTTCAAGTTTTTCATAATCCAAAAATTTCCGGGCTTCCGGATAGGCCGTAAGCAAAACCTGAAATCCCCGATCCAAGCGGAATCCATTGACTTCATCCGTTTGTACCCGACCACCCACAGATTGATCCTTGTCAAACAGCTTAAAGGGAATGCCGGCACGATGTAAAGTCACTGCACAGGATAGCCCCGCAACCCCCGCACCCACGATGAGGACGGGCTGATGATCCCCGGATGGATCGTTTACTGTTCGGTTTCTCAGGATGAACGGGCTTTTTCAAGCCCCCGTAAAATCAATTCCTTGGTCATACGGGAACCGGTAATTGGATCGATGTCGTGCCCTTCAAATTCAATACTGATAACACCGGAGTATTCAGAATCATGGACAATTTTGAGCATCCGTTCGAAATCGGTGTTCGATTCATTGCCCTCCTTATCAAACTTGAGGGCCTTGGCACAAACGGCGGGTGCGAAGGGCAAAGTCTTTTTCACCGCATCGTAGCGGTCATATTTTCCAAAATTATTAAAATCCGGAAGAATGCCCGCATGCGAATGATTCAAGGCGTTCATAACCGCAACCAACCAGTCCGGATCCTGCGAATTTCTGCCATGGGGCTCAATCACCACCTTTACGGAAGTATCTTTTGCATATTCACAAAGTCGCCCCACTCCATCGACCGCCCGGTTGAGATTATCCTTAGGGTCTCCTCCCATTCGACAGTTAACCCGGATCGCCAAGCAGCCAAGTTGTTCAGCACAATCAATCCATGCTTTATGAAGATCGATTGATTTATCTCTTTCTGATTTATCCGCATGATCAAGCTCGTGTTTCTCATCCACAAGAATCAAAACATTCTGAATACCGTCATTACGGGTACGGGTGGCTAGTTCCCCCACATATTTCTTATCGGTATGCTTTCCGTCAAATGGACGGTTCCAATATTCGACATGGGAAATTCCCAGTTCTTTTTTTACTAGTGCGGGATAATCAAGGTGATTCAGTTTTCCACTTTTAAGCCAACGGTTAAATGTGTATTCCTGAATGCCAATGTGAAAACGGTCCACCGTTTTTTTTTCTTTCCCGGTAAGAGAACTGTTCATGGCCATCGCGAGAGCACCAGTTCCCAGTCCCTGAATAAAATGTCGTCTGCTAGAATTATTCATCCGTTCCATCTTGTCTCCTTAGTTGAAAAATGAAAGCCTGAATCATAGAAAGATAGATAAAACTCGAACAAAATTTTTTCTTCCATTGGCTGTAAGAATCTCGATTCAACTTCATTCATTACTAAAGTAGTAGACATGCATTGCTCTCCCATTCAAATTCTCTTGTCTTTACTCTTGGTCACACAAGCAGCGGCTAAGATTGATTTCGTGCATCAGGTGATGCCCATCCTCAAAAAGAATTGTGCCGAGTGCCACACTGACGGAAAAAAGAAAGGTGGACTCTCCATGAATACGAGAGCGGAGTTTTTGGCAGGTGGTGAAGGCGGAGAAGTGGCCGTACCTGGAAGTATTGAAGACAGTTATTTTTTGGAACTTACCGCCTCCACCGATCTGGACGAACGGATGCCCCCCAAAGGACCGGGAGTCTCTCCCGATGAAATAAAAATCCTGAAACAATGGGTAAAGGAAGGCATGGTCTGGGATGCTGCGATCACTCTCGGTTCTTCCGGTTGGGAACCCAAAATGAAACCGAGGATTGTTACGCTTCCCAAACCAATCAACAAGCGTACCCATCCCATCGACCGAATTCTCGACAACTACCTCGAAAGCAAAAAAATAAATCTCCCAACCGTTGCACCAGCCCGGACTTTCGTACGCCGTGCCTACCTCGACATTATTGGCATCCTGCCCACCCCTGAACAATTAAACGCTTTCATCCACGACAAGTCCTCCGATAAAAAGACAAAACTGATCGATCAACTGCTTGCCGAGGATGTCTCCTACGCAGACCATTGGCTAACCTTTTGGAATGATTTACTACGTAATGATTATACCGGCACTGGGTTCATTACCGGCGGGCGCAAACAGATAACCACCTGGCTCTATGATGCACTGAAGGGAAATATGCCCTATGATCAAATGACCCGGGAACTGATCGATGCCAAGCCGGAGGCGGCCGGGTTTATCAACGGGATCAAATGGCGGGGAAGCGTCAATGCCAGCCAGACCCGGGACATGCAGTTTGCCCAGAATGTTTCTCAGGTATTTCTTGGAATTAATATGAAATGTGCCAG
>JBMYOA010000177.1:0-3526 GCA_049598825.1 Opitutales bacterium
ATTACGAGTAGGCGTGAGTTGGAAACTTTGCCAAAAATTCGGCGAGCCAGCTCGCACAGAACATTACCTAGGTTAACTTGGCCTTTGGATATACCTGTGTTGGTTCGTGCCCATTTCGCTGCCTGAAATCCTTTTTGAAAAAGACGATTTAACATTTTTCCGGCTACATTCCGGGTGCATGCGTCTTCATATGCCCTCTTAACTTGACCCAATATTTCGGTTTCACCCACCATCTGGGAATTAATTCCAGAACTGACTTCAAAAAGATGCTTAACCACTTTTTCTCCTGAGTGTTGGTAAGAATGCTGAGCAAGGAAATCATAATCAATCTTACGAAATTCACTAAGATATTCGCAGAGTAAGTTAGGGGAAAAACCATTGTTTGCTGCTCCGTATATTTCGGTACGATTACAGGTATTTAATAAAAGACACTCCTCAAGACCCGGTAATTGACTTAGACCTTGGTAAAACTCATCAATGGCGCTTGCTGGTAGATTTATTTTCTCCCTAATTCCAAGATCTGCAAGATGATGAGAGCTACCGAATAGATGGAGCGATTGATTTTGCACACTCATATTTATTCCTGTGAAGTCTGTTGAGGATGCGAAACAGCTGAGCTTTTATCTTTTGAGCTCATGAACCCCATGCTGAGCATGGCGATTAAGAAAAGAGCAATCGAAGCTTTTGAAAATTTAGAGCCAAACAAAATATTTGAACACCTTAGAAAAAACAAAAGACAATATCCTGCCCACAAGATTAAAGTGATAAATAATTTAATCGAGGTAACATACTCAGGATGCCGCAACCAATGCATTCCTCCCACAATAAGTGAAAGAGTTAAGCAAAGTGTTCCAATCAATAGCAATCGAAACGCCGCATGTTCAAGATCATGAATAGGTGGTAGGAAGGAACTAAGTTTTCCGGTGGCATGATCTAGCAGAGCTTTATGTTGGACTAGATACATTGCACATACGATTGATAAAAGAGAAAATATACCATAACTGAAAATTGCAATCGAGGCATGTAATTCAACCCATGGGTTTGAGAATAATCTTTGATAGTTTTCTAACAGCCAGTATTTAGAATCTAGGCTTGGAAAGAGCAAAGATAACCATCCTGCGAAAAAAGAAAGTCCGGCACAAAAAGATCCAAGCAAATCTAGTCGCCAAAGAAGGCGAAGGATTAAAAACGCCAAAATTAAAGACCAAAGAATAAATTGAACCCTCTCTAGGGTGTTTCCCAGTGGGCAACCGTGTACATCCAAACCTCTAAAATAAAGGGCACGTGTATGAACAATGAAACCAAATGATATGGCGATGAACGGAGCTTCTCGAAAAAGGGAGAAATTATTTTTAAATGTTTTTAGTAATCCAATAAAAAAAGCGACTCCGTATAAGCCTCCGGCTAACCATAGGAGATCCCGCGTGTCTTGAAAATTCACAATAAAGATTTCTTACCGGTGAAGCAGCCTGATTTTATTGATGTAATTAAGCGGAGGCTTTTTCGTGAGAATTGGAGGTTAGATCTCTTTGACTAATCGGGTAGGATTTGAAATATTTTCTCATGGATGCACAATCTGTGCCTTCGCAGTTGATGCAGGTTGGTCGTATGCAAGATTTATAGTCAGACTCAATGTGTTCTGTTATGAGTCGGGTGCATAAATCGATAAACTTTTCTTCCATATTAAAACAGTCAACTCTTTCAAAGTGGTCGACTACTTCGTCCGCATAACCACGAAATTCAATGTCTATTTCATCAAGTGTTTCTATGTGATCGGTGGTAAATGCGATCGGTACCATTAGAATAGCTTTTTGTTTTGTTTCTGCGATTACAGTGGGAGTACTCGGTGTGAGCCATTTCGTCCGCTGAGGACCTACTTTACTTTGCCAGGCTAAAGCGCCCTCATGTTTAAGTCCCCATGATACAAGGATTTTTTCAATACGGTCCATTGAGTTTGTAATCTCCTCGTTGTATTTGTCACCTTTTTCCAGACAGTAGGATTCGGGAAGGCTATGTGCAGAGTAAATGATCCTGATATCTTCATCTTTTAATCCATGAGAAGCTTTCATTTCTTCAAACTTTCTTTTGATCAACATCGCCCAGAGTTCTGAGTAATCATTCCTATCCCACCATTGATCGATCACTGAAATTCTATTTTGGAAACTTTTATCAGTTTCCTTGTCTAACCAGCGATACGCGTCGCATAAGGATGAGCCGCTTGTTGCACAACTATGTTGTGGATATTGTGAGAATAGAATGATCTTTTCAGCATTTTTATGCTTTTTGATCATTTCCCCTGTTCTAGGAGAACAATAACGAAAACCTGATAGACAAAGGTGTGGAGCAGATTGAGGGCGTTCTGCGTCTAGTTTCTTAGTAATTTCTGCACACTGCTCATCCATAATTTTCTTTGTAGGTGAGTACTGTCCGATTTCTTCGTATCTCTCCTGGATTTTAGGAGTTCTTCGCCAAGCTATAATTCTACCTAGAATTTTTTGGAAGGGTAACTTTAAAAGTTCTCTATCTTGGAAAAGTTCTTTTAGGTAAGGATGAATCTCATCTTTATTTTGGGGGCCACCCATATTAAGAAGTATGACAAGAGTTTTTACGGAAGAATTTGAATCGTTGTGCGACATGAGAATTAAGAATGTTTTTTAATTACCATAATTTTAACAAGTAATTAGCCTTAGGCAATCTTTCCAATAGTTTGATTTCGATTTTAAATTTATAACTGTTAAGGATTTAAGCAGTTAGGAAGAGGTGCTCCAGAAATATGAGCCCCTTTGAGAAATAACCCTTTGTTTTTCAGACCTAATGTTGATGCAGCCTTTATTCTCGCGTCCATTGTAGAATCTGGAATGGGAATTGATTTTGGCCATAATTTAATATGTTCAAATGTCGGTTTCCCTTCAATGCCAAGAAGCTTCTGGTTTTCTTTGTAAGCATATTCCAAAATCTCATTCTCTGGAAGATTGCACAATTCGGGGTTTCTTTCTCCACCAACAAAAGTTGTGAGAAGAGCATAGTTTTTCGGAGCTCGATTTTGAAATAAAGTACTGGAAAAAAGAGTACCAAGAATCTTCCTTTTTTCTTTCTCAGGTACTAGGAAACCAAAGCCATCCAATGGATGCTGGATTTGTTGTCTTTTGAAACCTTGAAAGCAAAGGGCGAGGGGAGGGTGGAAAGTTTGTGTAAGTGTTTTAAAAAGATGGGCATCTTTGATGCCTACCCACTCGATCTTTAAAAGCACATGGCTCGGTAGTGTGCTTATCACCTCATCGAAAAGCTCTTCCTTTATTTTACCATCTTGAGTTTCTCCTTGAACGCTCCATTTACCATTATTCTTAATTTCAATTTTTTTAATTTCACATCCGAGAACAGGAGGAGTTTGCAGTTTTTCTGCTAATCTTTTGGGTAATTCCTGCATTCCTTCTTGGAAGGATATGAGACGAGACTTCGGAAGCTTTTCTGATGGTTGAACCCCTCCCCGCATCATTCCCCAAAAAATCGAACCAAATTTACGCTC
>JBMYOA010000178.1:0-3508 GCA_049598825.1 Opitutales bacterium
CATGATGCCCAGCATGTCCCCTTTCTTTTCCCGCCGTCTTGTAAGACCAAAGCACATCACCCTTGGCATCAGTAATCGCGAGGATATTTTTTCCGTATGATGCACTTACCAGGACTAAACGGTCTTTGGCCAGGCATCCGATCGCCAGATAAAGAGTAAGAGAAAAAAGGGAAAAGTATCTAAGTTTCATAAGATGACCAGATCAGGATTAGCCGAAGAGTTCAAGGAACATTACCCCATGGACCATTGAAAATTCACTGAAGATTGCCATCCGAAAGACTAGCTATCCCATTGCCATTTCAGCGAAGTTCATTTTATTAACCATCATGCAAAAATCGAGATTGCTTCTGATTGCGGGGGCCACTTTCATCCTTTCATTCCCCTTTGCAAGCGGGAACTCACTGAATATCGCCACGGCTGGCAAGTATCCATATTCTGACCCCCAAAAAGGACGGACTGGCTATAGTTTGGCGGATGAGACTGTCAATGAGGCCCGGGTCTATGACTTTTATCAAAGGCAGGCTGATTACTACATGGCCCACCCCGATAAGATCCCTGCAGTCATCCCCGCATTCCCGGGTCTTGATGGTGGACTTCATGGGCACTGGGGTAAACACAATCAAAACGGACACAACGACGGCAGGTGGAATGATGGAGATACCGGGGAACATTTTGCTCATGTGATCAAGGGACCCAAAGGGTTTAATGTCGAAAAAGGAGTCTGTGTAAAATTAGGTGACGGACATTTGCTCTCCACCTGCTTTGATCCCCAGACTCTTTCTTACCGGGCAGTCTGGTCAGAAGGGTGGCTCACTTTCGGTCCCTTTCGGTGGGGTTCCTCCCGTGGAGCCACGATTCAGGGAAAACCATGGTTTCAGATCGAACAGGCAAAAATGCCCAGTGGAGGCGAATACCTAGGACTCCGTAGATTTGGCAAACGGGTGGTCTTCGAATACCGCATCGGCTCTGCCCGGATTCAGGATGAACCCTGGTCCTCCACAAATTCATTCTTTCGACGGATCGACTTTTTAAATCCATCCGCCAAAGTCTCTCTCCCCTGTCAGGTAATCGACAAAGACATCAAAGTAAGCTTCTCCCAAATTCAAGGCATCCAAAATATCCGATGGAAAGACGGGGAAATCATTGCGGAAGGTATTCAGAAAAATGCCAGCGTTGTGATTCGAATTTCCAGGGACGACGAGGACAAGGAAATAGCCTCCGTCATCGCTCATTTAAAAAACGACCGTAAAATAAAAAAACGATGGAATGATGTTCTCCAAGTTCCAGGCAAATTGGGAAAGCCAAAGAACGGATCAGCCTATACCGTGGACACCCTGTCCGTCCCATACAACAACCCCTATAACACAGTCATGCAGTTGACCAGCATGGCCTTCCTTCCCAATGGAGATGCCCTCGTCGCCAGCCTGCCCGGCGACATCTGGTTGGTAAAAGGCATCAATCAGGATCTCTCCCAAGTCACCTGGCAACGATATGCCACCGGATTCAACCAGCCGGTCGGAATCCATATCGATAAAGAAGGAGTCTTCGTCCTCGACCGTTGCCAAATTTCCATCCTTCACGATTCCAATGACGACGAGGAAGTGGATTACTATGAAAAGTACGCCAATGATTTTGGCGGTTTCAACCGGAGCCATACTCATACCTTTGGTCTTCACCGGACAGGAGATGGTGCCTTTTATTTCATTCAGCACACCAATTTATTCCGTACCGGAACCGACCGTAAGACCGAAGTCCTCGCCTTTGGAGTC
Organism: Opitutales bacterium; assembly: GCA_049598825.1. GTDB lineage: Bacteria > Verrucomicrobiota > Verrucomicrobiia > Opitutales > Seribacteraceae > Seribacter. Next base: position 1,770 of record JBMYOA010000178.1, read on the forward strand.
CGTAACTGTATGGGCGTTGGCGGGTCAAAAGATTATTTCTGGGCCGCCCCCCAGGAAGGAACTTGGACTCCTGCATCCGCCATCATTGAAGTCAACCAGGGCGAACACTACGGGAATTCCGGGGAGAAAGATAAGATTGCCCCCCCTATCTGTTATGTCCCCCGGGGTGTGGATAATTCCACCGGGGGCATGGTGGAAATCACCAGCGAACAATGGGGACCTTTTGCAGGATCTCATGTGGGCCTGAGCTATGGGGCCAACGCACATTATCTCATCCTTCGGGATGGCACATCCAAGCGCCCGCAGGGTGCGGTCGTTCCGCTGGAAGGAGAATTTCTTGCGGGTGTTATGCGTGGAGCCTTTCATCCAAAGGATGGTCAGCTTTACACCGTGGGTCTGGACGGTTGGGGAGATTATTCAACCCAGGACGGCTGCTTTCACCGGGTTCGCTACCTCGGAGGGAAGGTCAGAAAACCGATTGGATTTAAGGCTCATGAAAATGGCCTCCGCATTGACTTTGCAGTCGAACTGGATGCAAAGACGGGAAAAGACATCGGTAATTTTTTCGCCCAGCAATGGAATTATGAATATGGTAAAAGATATGGATCCCCGGAATTTTCCGTCAATAACCCGGACAGCCTGGGTCATGATCCTGTCCCGGTTCGTTCCGTGAAATTATTAGATAATAAAAAATCCATCTTTGTGGAAATGCCCGCATTAAAGCCGGTCATGCAGTTATATCTACGGATGAAACTTCGCGATGTGGACGGAGTCGAATTCTCCGCCGATTTATTCTCCTCCCCCATGTACCCTCACCCACCCTACTCTGCCGATGGGCTTGCAAAAGTGGTGGCGACAAATCGGGATATCGGGGCACTGCGTACTGAAAACACCAAGCCCAAAAAGAAACCGGATTGGTCCGGCAAGATTACGGAAGGTGCCCGGGAAATCCTCATCAAAACCATCAGTGGGTTGAAGTATGATAAAACATTGGTAGAAGCTAAAAAAGGTGAAACCCTCGTTCTTAAACTTGTCAATGTGGATGCCATGCCCCACAACCTGGTTATCGTAAAACCGGGAACTGCCCAAAAAGTGGGAGATGCTTCCTTTAAGATGCTCAACGATCCCAAAGCGGGTGAAAAAGATTATGTTCCCGATTTATCAGAAGTGGTCCACTTCGTTCCGGTCATTGATCCAAACACGCAACACTCCCTCCATTTCACTGCACCGAAAGAGGCCGGGGATTATCCGTTTATTTGCACATTTCCCGGACACTGGATTGCGATGCAGGGAATCCTGCGAATAAAATAAAGCGAACCACCCTATCGACCGTCTGTAAAAACCGGTTGGGTCCAGGCATAATACTCACGAAGGGAACCATCTTTCTTTTTCACCCGGTGAGTTACCTTGGCACGAAGATAGGCATCCTCAACTTTACAGGTCCCGGAATTTCCTTCCATCGACTTCACAACCTCTCCCCCCGGTCCAATAAATTCGATATAAGTACCGGGCTTACCCTTGGTTACCGGTCTTCCAAAAAGAAATTCCGAAGCCAACTCACAGGCGGTCTCATCTTGATTGACGGAAAGTTCGATATGCGATTCCCCCCGTACCAACTTTTCGAGCATCACTCCGGAGGATGAATAAAAATCTCCCTTCAACATTGCCTTGGTAATCGCTTCCGAAGATAAATCATCCGACTTCACCATCACCCAACCCCGACCCGGGTTATTTTCTTT
>JBMYOA010000179.1:0-3500 GCA_049598825.1 Opitutales bacterium
CATTCCATGAAATTTGTTGGATGCCTTCTCCTCCGGCCCAGGTATGCTTGGTCTGACCCACAAAAAGACTGCCGTCCGGCGCCCAGTCCATCCGGTTACATCCGCGACCCAGGGGAGATCCATCGAAGAAAGGAACGCATGCTCCCTGTAATTCTCCTCCCACTTTTTCAAGCATGACCCGCATGATCCGGGGGCGGTTCATTTCACCAACGAGAAGTTGGCCGGTGAAGGGGCCCATTTTCGCCCGGGGAGTGATCGCGAGCACTTTGGTGGGCGAATTAGCCATGGTTCCGTGAGGGAAGACTACGCAGGCTCGGGATCGCATTTTGGCAAGTTTCTCGACCGGTGTATCCACGGGTGTGCCCTCGAAACCCTCCTTCCAGGCAAGGCTGGCCGCGTGTCCATAGAAATGATCCTTCTGTACATGGAAAAGTTTACTCGAGCCTACCCAGTCGCCCTGGTTGTCGGTGACAAATAAATTTCCATTTAGGTCGAATCCAAGTCCATTGGGTGTGCGGTGACCGTAGCTCCAGGGGATGGTTTTTCCCTCGGTGGTGAGCTTCATAATACATCCGCGGTAGGGGGCCGATGAATGCATCCGGCCGGGGCGTCCTCGCTCGTTGAAAGTTCCCCGTGTGATGGTGCGCACGCCGTCCCCTCTGGACCCTGTTCCCAAAGCGAAGAAGTAATTTCCTTGTTTGTCCCGAACGGGAGTGAAGTTGAATTCATGATAGTTACCCGACATTCCAAAATGATCAGTAATCACGGCAAAATCGTCCGCCTTGCCATCGCCGTCAAGATCCCGAACCCGCGTGAGTTCGGGACGTTGGGTCACGATAAGTTCAGAGTTGGAGAGGGCGATCACACCGAGGGGGTTATGCAGACCCTCCGCAAATAATTCCCATGATTCAGTTTTCAAATCCCGAAAGAAGATTTCTCCGCTGGGCAGGCAGACCACTAACTTCCCATTTGGTAGGAAGGTGAGACCATCGATTTGAAAATTTTTATACTTGGTGGGTGGGGCAGGAATATTGGTTACCGAGTACTGAGGGGCCGTGGCTCCTGGCATCGAGGTTGTCCAGAAGATGAAAATAAAGGTAAAAAAAGATTTCATTAGTTGGTCTCCTCCACGGGTGTAATTAAAACGGAAAAATGGCTGGACTCTTTGGCGGAAAGCAAGAGTGTGCCATCCGGTTTACTTTTTCCCTGATCGCAATTTATCGAAGCAAATGCAGATGGAGTGAGTTGCAAAACCGCTTCAGTGGGAGGGGAAATGGTGAAAGTTCGCACGATTCCAGTTTTCTTATCATTCATACCAATGAGTTCAGTGATTGTATGTTTACCCAGTGAATACCTAAACTTTGGGTAGCCGTCGACGAGTTGGTATCCCAGGAATGAAGGTGATTCCTTTACCCCTTTCAGGCGAATCGGGAAGTCGTCTGCCTGTGATGTGTCGTAAATGGGCTTTTCCATATTGGTTTTGGAGAGTTCATCAAACGATTCATCCTCGAGCAGGGTGGTTCGGGCACGATAGTACGGGGTGCCATTAAATTCCGCTACCGGTTTTCCATTACTGGACCAATGGGCCTGATTGGATTTTATAAATCCCCCCTTCGTCCATACATAGCGTAAACGGCACTCGCCCGCATCCCAGCAAAAGTAATGATTTCCCGGTAAGGCCACCGCAAAAGCAGCCGGTGACGCTCCGGGCATAAAAGTACGGTAAATGACCGGCTTGGTTATCTCCGTGAGGGTATCGTCGAAGGTGGGGGTAAAGGTACCGTTCTTCTTGCTGTATTTTTTATCGAATGGAAATTTTTTCAGCAGGGTTTGCGGAGTGAACACATCCTGAGGTAATTCCCTGCGTGCTTTGGCGACTTCTTCTTTACTGACCAAATCCTCCTGATTACCCCAGGCATTGTTTACATAGCTGAGAATGTAAGCAAGTTTCTCGTCGTCGAATAACAATTGGGGTGGCATCGCGGCGTAATATTTCTTGCCGTTTACTTGGATGGGGCCGGCCAATCCACGTAGAGAAATAGCAATCGATCTGTCTGAGCCTTCCTTGAGCCAGTCACTCCCGGCAAGGGGCGGAATATTTCCTTTTTGACCTTTGCCGTCGGCCATATGGCAGGCAACACAGGAGCCGGCTCCATTGTAGAGTTCTTTGCCTTTCCTGAGGATTTCGTCCCGAGATTCTGCGGACAGGCTGGAGCAAACTCCGGATAATAAAAGAAAGAGAAAAAAAGACAGATGAGGATTCATGGAAAGGTTCAAAGTTACTATCGCTTGCTATACATGTGTAAACCTTCATTCAAAACAAAAGTCCGGTAAAATGCAAAAAATTGAATTTAGTCGGGTAGGGAATCCTTCTTCTGATCGCGATCCAGGTTTTCCTGAATCCAATGGGCCAGGGTGCCGCTTCCCATGCCATAGCCTCCGGGGAGCGGTCGTAAATCGCGGGTTTGTCTTTTGGGAGGATCGCCCCAGTGCTTGGGGAACGGTTTTCTTTTGCCGGGTTTGGCATGGGGTCGTTTTTGTTTGGCAGGTTTCTTAAGAACTTTTTTCCCGTACAACATTTTGTAGACCTCCTCGGCTGTGCGTCTTTGTCCGGTGCTTTCATTGAACCAGGGACTCCCCCCGAGAAACATCATGCCTTCCGGGAGCTTTTTACCTTTTGCCACCCACTCATCGAAGGTGGGGATGTTTTCTTTTTCAGAAGCTTTTTGACTTTGATTGGAATCGTCTCCCTTTGTGTGAGATTCGACTGGTGCATTTCCTGGTCCCGGATTGTCCGCCAATAGGATCAGGGGTCCGAGTAGAAGGATGGATAAAAAAATCGAGTTCAAGGTCATAAGGATACCATTCTTAAACCAGGTCAATTTTTCAACTTCTAAAGCTTGTGGATTCTTGGCCCGCTCTTTAATCCTTAGGCATGAACATACTCATAATTTCAGTCATTGTATGCTTGCTCTCTCCATTATTCGCAGCGGACCGTCCAAATTTTTTGATTATTCTGGCAGACGACTGTACTTACAACGACTTGCCTCTTTACGGCGGCAAAAATGCAAAGACCCCAAATATTGATAAGTTGGCTACCGAAGGCCTGACCTTTACTCGTGCCTTTGTGTCTTCCTCGATGTGCCAACCCTGTCGGGCGGAATTATATTCCGGATTATATCCGATGGGAAACGGATGTGCCTGGAATCACTCTGGATGTCGCCCGGATATTCAAGGTATGCCGCAGATCTTGGGAAACCTTGGATATCGGGTTGGGCTCGCCGGTAAAACCCATATTCGTCCGGCGGAAGTTTTTCCCTTTGAGAAAGTGGATGGTTTTGACAAAAGTTGCGTGCGTAATCCCACGCTTGCTCACGATTTAGGACCAGTGGAACAATTTATGGGCCGGGATAAGGACGAACCCTTCTGTTTGGTTATTGCTCTGACTGAACCACATGTCCCCTGGGTAATGGGAGATCCTTCCCAATATCCGCCCGCTA
>JBMYOA010000180.1:0-3498 GCA_049598825.1 Opitutales bacterium
TCGCAGGGAGTTTGCAAAAAATCAATTGCGGTAAACGCCTTCTTTCATCAGAAACAGACTTTCTCATTGGATGGATATTAACTAATGCCGACGATCGAAAAAGACTTGTGGTACCGAATCAAAGATGGAGACTCTTCCGCCTTTGGTGAATTGTATGACGGGTTTGCCGGTGCGATGTTTTCCTTATCCCTGGAAATTCTTGGCGACCGGTGGGAAGCCGAGGAAGTGATCCAGGACATTTTTGCCTTTCTTTGGCGTAAACCTGAATCCTATGCCCCGGATAAGGGGAAATTCAGTAGCTGGCTTCTCGTCCTTACCCGTAACCGAAGCATTGACCGGGTCCGTTCCCGGAAAAGAAGAGTCGACCGGGGGGAATCGGATGAGATTCTATCCGCAAGAGAGGACCTGAATGCTTCGGACGGAGCCGAGCAGGCAACCGTGAGCGATGAACATACCCATCTGAGACGGGCTTTTAAAAAACTCCCCCCTGAGCAGGTCAAAGTTTTGGAGCTGTCCTATTTTAAAGGTTTAAATCATGAGGAAATTTCCGAACGATTGGAGCTCTCTCTCGGAACGGTGAAATCACGTATTCGTCTGGGAATCGAAAAACTTAGACACACCCTTGCCACTCTACGAACCTGACCATGCATGAATAGATTAAAAACATTGTTTACATGGCAAAACCAGCCCCTCAGGTTTGTATTGCACCATAATTTCATTAATAAGGAATAAAGTTGGATACGCTCAAACAAAAAGCCCTTGATTACACCCTTGGCGTGCTGCCCAAAGAAGATTCTCTTCTTTTCGAAGCCCAAGTGGAAGAAGATGACGACGCCCGCAAATTTCTGGTCGAGGCTCAGGAAGACTGTGCGAGCCTATCGATGACCGCAGCACCAGCCTCCCTAAGCGATGAAGTGCGCTCGAGAGTGATGGAGTACTGCGAGCCCAAGATGGATTTTGATCCATTCCTGAGCAGCAATGATATTTCCAGGCTTCGGGATAATTTCTCCTCTTCCGAAAATCGTTATCAAGGAGGCGATGCCTCCGTTGATATTAACGATATACAAGAAGGTGCCATCAAAGATGAGGTGCTGACGAGTTACGATCATCTCCTAAATCTTCTTCCGATGATTTCAGGCAATTCCAAAGCGGCGTCCGGAGAATTTGACGATCTTCAATCCGTGCTCCGGTCGAAACCATCACTGAGCGAGGGTGTGGATCAAATTCTGGGTCATGACCTGAAAAGCGAAAACCCGGCCACCCGTTCCGTCCTACGCACCACGCTTGCCACCCTCCCATCCCTCTCTTTCTTCTCGGACCGTTTGCGTGAAAACCAAGCCAACTTGGCGGATACCCGCAGACTTTTTTATCTTTGCCGCGATCAATTGAAAATCATGCGGGCTTCCTTTAAGGATCTCGATCCGCAAAGACTGATTGAAGATGAAAAGCTCCGACTGCACGGTGCCGGACTTCTACAGACCAAGTGGTGGGGTGCCGAACATGCCTACTTTTCATCCAAGGGCCAGGTGAAATGTGGCCATTTCTTTGACGGTCCGGTAACCGAAAGATGTGTGGAGTTTGCCGAATACGATGCAAACATGTACTGCCTGGCCAACCTGCTTGCTCCGCGATCTTCGACTGGAGACTTCCATATGGAGTTACTCAAAGATGCGATTCCCGGAGCAACCCTGGCGGTGGCGACTGCCAAAATGTCTGAACAGGAACATCAATCACTTCAGCAGGTAATTACCGGATCATCAGTTACCGCAGGCACGGCTTTGCAGGATCATTACCTCTGGAAACTGATTGAAGACTCCATGTTGCGTGGTCATCAGTCCACCGATCTAAAGGAACTGCAGGAGAGAAAGATTTACGGCATCAACAGGCTCAATGATTTCACTTACCTATGGTTCGCCTGGCCTGCCGTGTTGTAAAGCCATTGCGGGGCGGAAGCTTCCACTGAAAACCCCCGGCAGTAATGAGCGATTGTAGGAATTTCCTTTGGCTCAGGCAGTCCAAATGCATTAAACAAACCGCCTTTGTATTCGGCTCTTTGTAATCTCACCGCATCGTAGGGACGATGCCTAATCTGTGCAGAACTCGACCGCTCCCCTATTTTTCTTCTCGCCCAAAATCGGTACCGTTCCAGTAAAAACCGGTCAAGTGGTTCACGGGCAATCTTAGATGTACCAACGGACTCATCCAACTGAGCATCGAGTCTGGCGGGTATCTTTCCAAATATCCCATGAGTGGTTGATTGGTAGGAGATGGCATGCTCCGACAGGGAACGGGATATTCTGGCCGGGCGATAAGCAAGTCCATAGAGAATGCGGGCACCGAGAACGGCAAAAATATCCGTTGAGTCGAGGGAATGAAACCAGACACCTCTTTTACCATCGGCTGTTTTCACATAAGTTCTCAGGTTAACCTCATCAAAATCTCCCCACGGAATCCAGCGTACGGGACGCATCCGTAATCCCGAAAGATGAAACCCAACCACGCTGGCCCATGCCTGTCCTTCAAATAGATCCAATTCCAGATCATCGGGGATCGTGGGGCGAAGAATTTCTGGCGGGACGGGCCAGTGAAGAAGGAGCAGGTCACTCCAGTGCTGCTCCATAAATTTATCCAGAAAAGTTTGGATCATTTGGCTTTGCCAAAAATTTCCTCCATTTTTACCCGTCGGTAGTCAAATATACGACGAAGGGTCCGTCCCACAAAAACAGCATTGGCTAACAAGCCGATGGGGCCAAAAGGAACGAGGTAACGGATATCATCCGTCATTCGGGTTCCTCCGTCGACATCTTCCAGTTTATGGGTGTGTAGCCACAGCTTGTACGGACCCACGCGTTGTTCATCCATAAATGAGACTCCTTCCTCCACATACTTTATCTCCGTGAGCCAGGTGGACCATCCAAGAAGCGGGACTTTGACCCGGTATTCCAAAAGTAGTCCGGCGTATGTTTTTTCCGGGGGTTCCCCAATGATCTCAAAGGCCATGTCCGGAGGAGTAATTTTATTCAGGTTCTGCGGAACCGAAATAAATTCCCAAAGAACTTCTCGATCGACCGGCAGGGTTTGTGATTGTTTCAAATGATGCACTCTTATTTCCTATTTTGGTTTTGGGCATAGAGCAACCTCCCCTTGACCAAGGTGCAGGCACCGATTAATAAAGGGGGATGAAAATTAGAAGCTGTCTTACCTTTCTCTTACTCATTTTGTCATGCATGGTGGTGAAGGCCCAGGAGGGTATGTCCGACCTGGCTGCCGTTCGCCTGGCTTATGAAAGTGGTTCAGATCGCGAAATCAAAGGAACCACAGACGAAATTGGTTACGATCAATGGGAAATCCGTACACCAGTCTTTTTCAAAGAGGCAGGAGACTGGAAATTTGCGGCCGGGGTTCGCTACCAGTCAACAAATCTTGATTTTACGGACTCCACCGTGCTTGATGAGGATAGACTGCACTCCCTCGATCTCGCCTTTTTTCTCAGTAAAA
>JBMYOA010000181.1:0-3485 GCA_049598825.1 Opitutales bacterium
TGGGAATACCAAATTTTTGCCAAGGGTGCCGCCAGTGCAGGTGATCAAATTTGGCTTGCTCGCTACCTTCTTGAGCGAACTGCAGAAACTTACGACATTGCGATCGATCTTCACCCAAAACCGATACAAGGCGATTGGAACGGTTCTGGCATGCACGCTAATTTCTCTAATGGACCCATGCGTGAAGAGGGTGGCGAAGAGTTGTTCAAGAAGATCTGTGAAGAGTTCGGAAAGAATATTGATCGTCATATCAGCGTGTACGGTGCGGATAACGATAAACGTTTAACTGGTCTCCACGAAACACAATCGATTGACAAGTTCAGTTACGGTGTTTCTGACCGTGGTGCTTCTATTCGTATCCCCGTGGGAACGATCCAAGATGGATGGAAGGGGCGTTTGGAAGACCGTCGGCCAGCATCGAATGGTGATCCTTACAGAATTGCTGCGGCCATTATCAAAACCACCAAGGAAGCTCTTGCTTAACCTTGTAGGTTTTACAATTCTTTTAAAAGGCGATGGAGAAATCCATCGCCTTTTTTATTTCCTCTTCCTCATGACCACCACAAATTCGTCATCGTCTTCTTTAATAAAACGAAGAACTGCATAGTAGTATAAACTTTGTTGGTAAAGTTTGGTTTTCCTTTTGCCTCTTTCAATCCAAGCGGCTTCGACTGCCTGGGCTTTTTCACTTTGGAGCACACCTGTTCTTTTTACTACCCCTGCTACTCCGTGAGTTGTAACATAAGACCAACCATCTTCTTTCCAACTATCAATGAGGTCGTCGGGGGCTTGACTGCAGCCCACCAATATAAAGATGACAAACGAATGCGAGACCAATTTGGACATGGTTTGCGTCTAAGAGATTCGGTTCAGGTGAAGATTATATTTTTCCGACTGGGCGCTTTGTTTTCTGTAAATCCTTGTGGAAGTTTTCGCCAAGCGATTTTAGCCGATTGGTAATCTTTGGGAACTTATCCTTAACATCTGTGCTCTCTCCAATATCAGAATGAAGGTCGAATAAGGATAGACCAATCTTTGCCTGGGTATAATTTGTGGGGATGCCTCCGGTACCTCCCGGTTTTCCAGCCATGGTACGATAACCATGTGGAAAGTGAAGTTTCCATTTCCCCTGCCTGACTGCTTGTAACTGGTTGCCGTAGTAGAAATAATAGGCTTCATGAGGAGACTTTCCGTCACCGGTAAAAAGAGACCAGATATCTTTACCGTCAATTCGGTGTTTGGGTAGATCGGCCCCAATGCGTTTCGCTATGGTTGGTAACAAATCTATTGTCATGGCTGGCTCCTTACACTCAGAATTGGCCGGTATGGTTCCAGGCCACCATGCCAGGGTTGGCTCTCGGCATCCACCGTCAAACATAGTCCCTTTGCCCTCCCTCAATGGAGCCGCAGACCCGGCATGATCTCCATAATTCAACCAGGGTCCATTGTCGGAAGTGAAAATAAAGAGAGTATTTTCGTGAAGATCGTGCTTGCGGAGTGCTTTCATTATTTCGCCGACAGACCAGTCCACTTCCATCATGACATCTCCGAATAACCCAGCCCCACTCTTTCCCTTAAACTTGTCTGACACATAGAGGGGGACATGAACCATGCTGTGAGGAAGATAGACAAAAAAAGGATTATCCTTATTTTTCTCAATGAAGGACACCGTTCGTTCTGTGTATTGGGTGGTGAGTTTTTCCTGATCCTTCCCACTCACTTTTGGGTTAATAACCTTGTTTCCTTCAATTAAAGGCAGGTGAGGCCATCTTTTGAGCCTTTCTTCCATCGGCAGATGAAGCACGCCTGGATGGAAGGGCCACATGTCATTGGAGTAGGGGAGGCCGAAATATTCATCAAACCCATGTTGTTGTGGCAGAAATTTTTGATGATGACCCAAATGCCATTTTCCAAAACAAGCCGTGGCGTAGCCTCTCTGTTTGCAGATTTCGGCGATCGTGATTTCGTCAGGATTAAGTCCGATGTTTGATTTGGGTCCAAGAGCCCCGTTGATCCCGATTCTTACATTATAACATCCGGTTAAAAGGCCTGCGCGGGACGCGGAGCACACCGCTTGTGTAACATAGAAATCAGTGAATTTCCGTCCTTCTTTTGCCATCTGATCAAGATGAGGAGTCGGGTAAGCTTTCGCACCAAACGCACCAATGTCGGCATAGCCCATATCATCCATGAACATGATTACAATGTTGGGAGGTTTTTTGGCAGAAAGAATGGTGGCTGAAAAAATAAAAATAAAATTTGCAATTAACAGTTTCATGGGCGTCATTGAGTCGTGGATGTAAAAAGGATAAACGAATTGTATTCGTCCTTAAAATGACTTGGCAAGAGTCTATTCAATCTTGTCGTCACCTTCTTGTAACATTCTGTCTTTGTTTTGAACGGATGCTTGTTTTTTTGTTTCTATATCAGCAAGGTCAGAAATTAATAGCCTCTGCGGGGAGGCTTTCAACACAAACCAATAACGCAAACGAAAGGAACTAAACATGTTGCAATACATGAAGTGGGAAATCAATCAGCAGGGGATGGCGGATTCAGTATCCATCCGGTCATCCAAGCGAGCGGGGTCCTTAGTTCGTAAATCTTATCAGGAAATCAAACGAGAAAAGGAGGCAGATTCTCTCTGGTTTTGGGAGACCCTCCTGAAATATCGAAGAATTCCTCCCTCTTAAAATTGGATTAGTTTTTCTTGGTCTACGAAAAAAATCGGATGGAATCTACTAACTCGTTAGAGTTCAATTTCCGCCAAGAATAAAATTTTTAACACGAAGCCCTTCTTCCTTTATTCAGGGAGAAGGGCTTTTTCTTGGGCAGGGTTTAACATTTCCTTACGCAAGCCTTCAATGATGCTGACTGGAAAAGATTTGGAAGCCCAGTCTACCATGAAGTCGGGAATTCTGCCTCCAGGATCTGAGAGGTTTTCAAAAGTTACCTGCATACGGTTACCTTCCAGGGGATCTATACGGTAACGGGTAAAAGTTACTGTTGCCCTGACATTGCCACTTTCAACGGGAGCGGATGGATGAGGCACAGATTTCATTTCCAAAAGTATTTGCGATGGGCCCTTTCGTAAAATCTTAGACTCAAAGACCAATTCGCGGTTTCTTACAGGCCAAACTGCATTAATCTCCTGTTTGAAAACAAAATGAAAATCAGTTTTCTTTTCAATTAGTCTACCTTCATTTAAATCATCAATCCAAAATTTCCAACGCTTAGGGTTATGGATTATGCCAACAAGTTTTTCCGGTGTACCTTCGATAATACCGATGCCCCTGAATGCAGTCCTGTCTCCAACTTCTTTGCGGTATACCTTAACATTATCTTTCTCTCTTACAAATTCCCATCCCTCCGAGTTGTCTTCCTGACCCTCGAGGGACTGTATACTCAATAGAGTGAAGATGGAGAAAATAAATAGGGAGAATGTTTTCACAAATGAGGAAAGGATAATCCCTTACATTGCCGCTGCT
>JBMYOA010000182.1:0-3482 GCA_049598825.1 Opitutales bacterium
TATTTAAGGAACTACCAGGGCTCTATTTTAATCATTTCCCACGATCGTGCGTTTTTGGAAAGTGTTACCGAAAGAACCATTGAATTGAAAATGGGGAGCCTGAACCGTTACAAGGGGAACTACAGTTTTTATTTGGAGGAGAGTGCCGCCAGAATTGAGAGGCAAAGAAAAGCTTATGTGAATCAGAAGAAGGAGATTCAAAAAGAGAAAGAGTTTATTAACCGTTTCCGTTCGAATATTAAAAAGGCCGCGATGGTACAGAGTCGGATAAAAGCACTTGAAAAAATGGAAATTGTGAAACCGGAGGCGGAGGAAAAGAAAATCTATTTTCGGTTTCCTCCCTCGCCACCCGCGAGCCAAAAAGTGGTGGAGCTTGAGGAGATGTCCAAAGCTTATGGTGATAACCGAGTTTTTGATGGGCTTGATCTTAGAATCGAAAAGGGAGACAGAATCGCGGTGGTCGGAGTAAATGGTGCCGGTAAGTCGACCCTGGCCCGTATTCTTGCCGGGGTGGAACCATTTCAGGAGGGTAAGCGTGATGTTGGCGTAAATACAGTAATTGGTTACTTTGCCCAGCATCAGGCCGAAGAATTGAATCCTGCCAATGAAGTGTTGGCTGAGGTGGAGGAGGCGTGTCATCACAATCCTGACGCAAACCCTAGGGCAGCGTTAGGAGCCTTGCTGTTCAGTGGAAATGATGTTTTTAAAAAGACTTCCGTCTTGTCGGGAGGAGAAAGGAACCGCGTTGCCCTTGCCAAACTGTTAATGACGCCATGTAATTTTTTGGTGATGGACGAGCCCACCAACCACTTGGATATCCGGAGTAAAGAAGTACTGCAGGAGGCCCTAAATCTGTTTGAAGGGACGGCCCTGATCGTGAGTCATGACCGTTCCTTTTTGGATGGAGTCGTCACCAAGGTTTTGGAAATCTCCACGAATACGGCTCGCATGCTCACCTGTAATGTAACCGAGTATATGGAGCGGTTGGAGGTAGAAGCGGATTGATCCTAAAAAATTCTCATGGCCAAGCTCCATTTTAATTATTCAGCCATGAATGCAGGCAAGTCAACGGCCCTGCTCCAAGCAAATCATAATTATCAGGAGCGGGGCATGCAGACGATTCTCTTCACCGCGGGTATAGATGACCGGGCGGGACGGGGGGTGATCAAATCAAGGATTGGCATAGAGACCCAAGCCGTGGCCTTTGAGAAAACCGATGACCTTGCAGAAATTACCCGAGCAAAGTTGGCTGAACAATCCATAGGGTGCGTTTTAATTGACGAGGCTCAGTTTCTCACCCGTGAACAAGTAAGGCAGCTTACTGAACTGGTGGACCAGGACAATATTCCTGTCTTAGCCTATGGATTACGGACTGATTTTCGCGGTGAAACTTTCGAGGGGAGTCAGTACTTACTGGCATGGGCGGATGAAATCCGCGAGATCAAGGCGATTTGTAGTTGTGGCCAGAAAGCCACCATGAATGCTCGGGTCAATGCGGATGGAGAAATTGAAAGAGATGGCGAGCAAATCGAGATCGGTGGAAATGAAAGATACATTTCATTTTGCCGGAAATGTTTTTCTAGTGCAGAAGTCGTGAGCACTTAGTCTCTGTTTTTCGAATTTTTTATTTCAGGAATTTCAATACCACAATTCCTCCAATCAGAAGGATTCCAAATACGAATGCCAACAGGTTGAAGTGCTTGTCGATTTTCTCTTTCATGGGTTCACCGAATTTTGCCATAAGAAAAGCGACCAGGAAAAAACGAGCCGAGCGGCTGACCGCAGATGCCAAAATAAATGGAAGTAGGGCCATTCCCAGGACTCCGCTTGCCACGGTGAATATTTTATAAGGGATCGGAGAAAAGCCAGCGAGGAATACCAGGGGCCAGCCCCATTCTTCATACCAGTCTTTCAGCTTTTCGAATTTTTCCTCGGTAAAACCAGGGATGTATTGAAAAAATGCACCTGACAGTTCATCCCAGGCAAAAGCACCCAGAGCGTACCCTGCAAGACCACCAAGAACGGAAGCAATCGAACAAATAAAGGCGAACTTGAACGCTTTTTTCATTTTCCCCAGGCAGAGGGGTATGAGCAAAACATCTGGCGGAATGGGAAAGAAGCTGGCCTCGGCAAAGGAAAGTAATCCCAACCAGAGCCCAGCCAGTTTTTTTTCGGCCAATGAAAGGGTCCAGTTATAAACTATACGAAGAGGATTGGAGGAGGTGGATTTTTGATTCATGAGAGGGTTTGGGAGTAAATGGAAGGCTTAAGGGTACCGAGATACGGCAGTTCCCGATATCTCCCTGCGTAGTCCAATCCATATCCCACAACAAATTCATCGGGGATACTGAATCCTGACCAGTCTGCCTGCAGATTATTTTGGCGCCGGTCGGGCTTATCCAGGAAAACACAGGTCTTGAGAGAGGCGGGTTTTTTTGCAGATACTTCGCTGACCACTTTTTGCATGGTGTTTCCGGTATCTAAAATGTCATCCACCAGCAGGACATGTTTGTCCTCTACATCTGATTTCAAGGTTCCGAGAATCCGGGGGGCGGTTTCGGGATTTGTCGAGTTCCCATAACTGGAAACCCGAATGCAATCCAAACGCAGAGGGACTGAAAGGTGGCGAATAAGATCTGCGGTGAAAACGATGGCTCCATCCAAAAGAGTAATCAGGATGATTTCACGCACGGTATCTTGGTAGTGCCGGTTGATTTCTTCAGCAATTTCCAGGATTCTTGCGTTGATTACTTCGGCGGAAAGAAGGACTTTTTCTAAATCAGCATTTATCATAGCAGGGAAACCAATTGATTGATGCTCGATTGGGCGGAAGAGGCATAGCCTCCGCCGAATAGATTGAAGTGGTTGAGCTCATGGTAAAGGTTGTAGAGAATCTTTCTGGTTTTGAAACCGGGATGAAGGGGGAATTCTTTTTCATACGCCTCGTAAAAGGAAGAACTGAATCCTCCAAACATGTAGGTGAAAGCAATGTCTGCTTCGCGGTCACCATAATAGCTGGCGGGATCAAAGATAAATGGGCATCCCAAACGGTCCTGACTGGCATTTCCACCCCAAAGGTCTCCGTGAAGCAGGGAAGGGTGCGGTGTATAATCCTGGAAGAAAAATTCGAGGTTGAGCAAAAGTGCTTCGGCTTTTTCAAAAGAGCGGCCTTTGCCCGCAGCCAGTTGAAGTTGATGTTGCAAACGGTGCTGCTGGTAGAATTGAACCCAGTTGTCACTCTCGGGGTTTGGTTGAGGAGTTGATCCAATACAGTTATCCTGTACCCATCCGAAGAAAGGCTGTTCAATTTTGTGGAGTCTCGCCAACTGCGTTCCCATTTCCTGCTGACCTGATGAGGAAGAAGAGCCCTCTTCTATGAATTCCAAGACAAGAAACGAAGCCACCTCGGTTGATCCAAAACCAATTACTCCTGGAGTGCGGATTGTGCGAGTCTTTCGAATTTGTTCCAGGGCGAGAGCTTC
>JBMYOA010000183.1:0-3430 GCA_049598825.1 Opitutales bacterium
GAGATCGCCACCGGCGATCCCAATCTCGACGAGCGCAGTGATGTGTTTGCCCTGGGTGTCGTGCTCTTTGAAATGCTTACCCTGCATTCTTTTGTGGATGGGGAAGATATTATCGAAATTAAAGAGAAAATTCTTGAAAAGCCCTACCCTCTCCCCCGTGAGGTCGCACCCAACCGGGACATCCCGCGGGATCTTCAGGCCCTTTGCATGAAAGCCCTGCAGCGTAAAAAATCAAAGCGGTATCCCAATGTCGCTCTGTTCCTCGAAGACTTGCAAAAATTTCGTCATGGCGAAGAAATTTCAATTTATTGGTATTCAGGCTGGGAAAAACTAACCCGATGGAATCACCGAAATGCGTACCTGATCCTTTCTTTGATATCGGCGGCAGCCGGTGCTGGAATCTTTGCCCTGTTTTCCGGTTAGCTCTCTTGACTCCGGATTGTGCGTAAGCCCATCTTCTGAAGAAAATTTTATAAATCGGGAAAGAGACTACCCTTTCCAATCTTCTTGACCCGGCAGTCCTTACAAACGCAATTGGCTCCGTGATCACTGGTATCGACTTTCTTTTCCGCAGTCGATTTGGCTGGCATGGAATCCAGCACATTTTCCGGTTTTTGAGGATTCATCGCTGCTCCGCGAATAACAGAAGGTCCGGAACTTACGCTCGCTTGTGATTCTTCGGTCGCCAGTGGGGCCAGTTGAGAAGAGGCACCCGTGTTCGATAAAGGAGTAAGGTTGACCTTCGATGCAGAAGAACGGTTATGTGCTTGATACTTCTTTTGCAGTTCATTCAAAAAGGTTGAATCCTTAATCAAAATGGTGGCCATAAATTTATCACTGTTCTGCTGGGCAACCACCAAGTATTCCGGGGAAGCTGGATGAACCTGCATCGCCCGTACCTTGCCTCCGGCTTTTACTGGGATCTGTACCTGCCCGGCACGGTCCTGCAAAGTGATGTGTTTATTAAGGACCTCAATTTCCAAGGGATAAACCAAGGTTGTATTTTTCTTGGCCCATGCGAGCATTTCCTCCGTTACAGATTTGATCCTCTCCATTTTTTTCTCATTGGATACTTCAGGCAGCTTCGTTGCCTCCACTTTTTGAGCCCTTACCAAATCATCTTTTGCCTCAGACAGCTGGTCCTCCAATCGATCAATCTCTCCCCGCAGGTTTTGCGACTCAGTCATCGAATTCGAAAGATTATTGGCAATTTCCTCTTTTTCTTTTCTGGTTTGTCTTTCCTGCTCCACCAATTCCTTGTTCTCATCCTCCAGTCTCCGCTTAAGCCCGAGGTAAAATTCTTCATTAGCTTCCAATTTCTTCACTTTTTTCCCAAGGGTGGCCGCCTCTTGCACCGCAGAATCATCGTAACTGACAAAGAGCCCAATCATTCCCAGGGTACTCAGGACCGCAACCACGGTGGAAGCCATGGCAAAAATGTTGGTGGATTTTTTGACCGCACCGCCCTTGAAGGCGTTTTGCATATTGGCGACCTTCCCCTGCATCTGCTGCAGGGCCTGGTTGCCTTTTCCGCCACCCGTACCCGCGGCAGTTTTCAACTGGGCAAGGGATGCCTGCAATTCCTTCCCCATATCCAAGACTTTTTTATTCCCCTCGACCAGCCGGCCCGAAAGAATACTTGCAACATTCAGACAGAGCTGTCCACCAGCCACGCCATGCTCTCCAATAAATCCGAGTAACTGCTCATGATCCATCCGCCAGAGAATGGTCTCCCCGATGGATTGCACATTGGCCGATGCCACCCCGCCACTGAGGAAAGCCATTTCACCAAAGGCGGCACCCGTCCCGAGAGTGGCGATCTGTTGGGTCTTTCCCTGCTCATTTATTTTGGTGATCGCGACTTCCCCGGAAACCAACAGGTAAAGATATCGTTGCTCATGCCCATCGGCCACCAGCGTCTCGTCTTCGGCGAGGATCCACTCCCCTCCGAACCGGAGTTCCTGCATTTCTGCATCTCCTATGTTTGCGCATAGTCCAGTTGTGGGGAGGTCGTATCCTGCCTCCAGAACATCTTCTCGGTGTAAGAGCTTCATAGTGTTGGTAAATTAGTCAATTATTTCGATGGAGGGCAAGTGTAGAAAAGTCACTTTAGTGGCAACATTTACCATGCTTCTTCAGCCTCCAGTAGTTGTAAGGCCAGGCCGCAAGGAAACCGGCACCCAAAGTGACAGGTAAAACGGCCAGGGTGATGGCTGGTTCCCCCATCATTCCATAATCGGCCAGGTTCATGGCCAACTCCATCAAAATCATCGAAATCAGGCTCATGCCAATCGCCGTACGAAAGGCTTCTTTGGGTCCTAGCTGTTTCCACAGGATTAATGTTTCCAAAATAATACTGGTGATAATTCCACTGCCCATCGCCACTCCCCATACCAGATTCCATAGTTCCCGGGGAATCCCATCCGGGGAGTAATAAGTCTGAAAACAAAAGATCGCCCCCAAATCCCCGATCGCACACCCCACCAGACACCCCAGGGTATTTTTGGCCGATCGTTTAGCGAGTTCCATGGTTGTTGTTTGGTTCAGGCAGCCTGTAAATTGGTTTCCTGAAGGCATTTTTGTATCTCTGCAAAAATACTTCGGACCACGGGAACGGCCACTGAATTCCCAAACTGCTTGTAGCATACATTCCTGCGTTGGTGTAATACGAAATCCTCGGGAAACCCCATCAACCTTGCGCATTCCCGGGGATGCAGCCTGCGTATCCGGTCACCGATCAGGTACATCCCAGTCCTTGCCCCGACCCCGCCACCAAAAGCAGACAAGGTGATCGCATGCCCTTTGGGACTGTATACCCGTTCTCCCTGACCTCCCTTACCCATTGTGCCTATACGTATCGGCTTATTTTCTCTGGATAAATCCTCGAATTCTCTAAGCCTAAGATCTTCCCGTTCAATAAATAAATCATCGAGCAAAGGGTCTCCCACCGGCAATAGAATATCCTCCACGGCCACATCCTGATTTGCGGGCTCTGGAAAATGAAAGGGGATGATTTTCTGGTCATCCCGAAAACAGACAAAATACAACCGCTCCCTTTTTTGGGGAACCCCGTACCCCGATGCATTCAAGACCTGATAGTATGGCTTGTACCCGGCCTCTTTTAAAAGCGATAGAGTGGTGTCCATCGTCCTGCCACCGGCGTGGCTTTGATAATTCTTCACATTTTCAAGAAAGAGAACCTTGGGTTTATGAACTCGGGCAATCCGTAAAATTTCATAGAGCAATGTTCCCCGGGCGTCTCCGAATCCATTCATTTTCCCGGAAATACTAAAGGGTTGGCAGGGGAAACCACCACAAAGCACCTCATGGGTAGGTATCGCATCCGCTTCGATCTTAGTTATATCTCCCACTGGCAGTTCCCCATAGTTGGTCTGATAGGTTTCGCGGGCGTCCTTATCCAAATCAGAGG
>JBMYOA010000184.1:0-3425 GCA_049598825.1 Opitutales bacterium
TCGGCTCCAAAACCGAGACCGATAATAGCGACTCTGGGATTTTCAATACTCATAATTCATTTATTTAAGGGTTAATAGGTAGGACATGACATCTGCTAATTCCTGCTTATCCAATAAGATATCCATGGGCGGCATCGGGCTCGCACCGATTTTTTCATACCCATGAGCGAGGTCCGCGTTGGGTTTTACCAAAGACTGGTAAATATAGTCCTCTGACTTTCGGGAAGCGATACCGTCCAAGGCAGGTCCGACGACTCCGCCGGCACCACCTACCTTGTGACAACGTGCACAACCAGCTGAAAGATGCTTTTCAAAAATTTCCTTACCATCACCGATTCTTCCGATAATTTCCTGCCCTTTTCTTTTTTGATAGATCGGTCTGAGTTCATTCAAGGAAAGATCATCGTACCATGCCCTTCCCTTTGATTGCCCCCAACCACCGAACAGGCAATTCAAGGTAACCCTACGATCCGTGGGATTCAGAAATTCAGTCTCAACTTTTTGCCAGTCACTGGAATTACGAATCCCCTTGGTCATTGCAGCCTTTTGAAGTTCGTGCACATTCAGCAATGCACCCATGGCTCCGGAAACATTCTCTGTCTTAATCCATGCAGAAAACGAGTAACGAACCCCAGCTTTAAGATGAGCGGTGGTATACATACTGGTATCATTGAAGCCATCCGATCCAATCAGAAGAGATGACTTTCCCGATCTGACGAACTTCTTTCTTTTTTCAATTTGGTGAATCGGTTTTCCTGTTCCACTGTAAGTTCGAACCGTCCATTCTTTAGGCAGTCCATTGACAACTGATTCGAAGGATGGATTGGGCACAAGGTTTGGACCCTTCTCGTAACCAGCAAGGTTCAGGTCGTCTGCACCCATCGCCTGCAAAGGCAATCGTAACCATTCATCATCAGAATTTTGCGGGTTTTGCATCAAAAGGGAAGCAGTCTTTCGAACCCCCTCATCCAACTCAAAAGAGGCCAGTTTTACGAAAGCAGCCAGTCTGACCAATAAATCCCCATCCGCCAAGACCGCACTATCGTAGAGCATTTTCTGCCCTTCGAGATTGTGTGAAATTGCCCGAATGGCATTTCTTCGAAGAGCAGAATCAGGAGAAATCAGAGACTTGCCATGAAATTTTTGGTCCAGTGCCCCCAAACCGTGCAAAGTCCAAAGTGCATGCAAAGACGCAGGTGACGGTCCCGCAAGTAATTTTTGTAAGGAAGGAATTGCTTCTTCATTCTTTCCATCAACTAAGAGGCGTTGAGCGGTCAGACGCCAGAACATATTGTCATGTCCGAGTGTCTCAATCAGCTTACTTGTTGAAGCATTCCTCAAGTCTGGTTGTATTTGATTATTATTCTGATAAAAAAGTCGGTAGATTCGGCCATGCTGACGATCCCGGTTTGGATTGATATGTGCATTTCCCGGACCTCGCTGGGCCTCATATCCTCCCCAGTCCTTACGGGGGGTTGGGTTGTGCTGGATGATGAAATTGTACCAATCCGCAATCCATAGATTCCCATCAGGGCCCACTTCCGCCACGATGGGCGAAAACCATTCATCTGCACTCGCAATCAGGCTAAATGCATTAACTGATTCGAATCCCGAGCCCTTTGGTTGAACATCATACATGCCAACCAAGTGTCCGGTGGGTCCACACACGAAAGCCCGCCGGTTCCGCCATGATGGAGGGAAACCAGAAGATGTGGCAAAAGCATGCCCGCATCCAGCCGTATAATTATTAAAGGCATCGACCTGGCGAATATTAGGGGTAATCGGAAAAAAGCGGCGCGACTCAGTAATCATCTTGGCCGTCATTCTCTTTTCTCCACGATGGATGCGGTTAGGGACCCCGCCAAAAAAGCTGGGGTTATTGTTAGCGGTGGATCCAAAAATATCACCCTGCTCATTCAACCCGAGGCCCCAGGTGTTGTTGTTGAACTGATGCAGAAACTCCATTTTCGATCCATCTGATTTAAAACGAAATGTACCCGAGCCAAAATTGAATTTTTCTCCACCCACTTCTCCATTAAAACGGGAGTATCCGACCGTTCCATAAATCCAATTATCTAATCCATATCGTAAATTGCTAGGTCCGGCATGAGTATCACCCGTTCCAAAACCAGTAAAGAGAACCTCGCGAATATCTGCCCGATCATCCCCATCTGTATCTTTTAGGAAAAGCATATCCGGAGCATGAGCCAGAATAACCCCGCCACGGGCAAAGGTCATCGATGTGGGAATGTTGAAACCATCCGCAAAAACGGTGAATTTGTCCGCTCTCCCGTCACCATTGGTATCCTCACAAATTTTGATTCGGTCACGTCCCTTTCTATCCTCTTTAATTTCATTGGGGTAATCAATTGATTCCACCACCCAAAGTCGGCCGAGTTCGTCCCATTGAAAATATATGGGGTTCACAATGTCCGGTTCCGAAACAAACAGCTCGAGTCTGAAGCCAACGGGCACTTGCGTATACTTCATGCTCTCTTCAGGAGAAAGAGGTAATTGAAATGCCAGAGGCTGTGGCCTTTTCTCATAATTTGGGATATTGTCGCGTTTTTCATACTGGAGTGGCTCGCGATCCGCGATATAGGATTTGTATCGTTCCCGTGCCTTATCACCAACTGCCCACAAAATGCCCTGCTTAAGCAATTGGTGAAAGTTCGAATCATTCCAGACCCGTTCGTCATGGCCCGATGCCGTGTAAAATACCCTACCCTCGCCTTCTGTACGCACCCATGTCCAAGGCTCCGGTTTATCGTGAGGGTCTCCGGGCATCGGATCGCGAACCATTAACACCGTGCGGTTTTTCGGGTTATGCCGATGATGGAAATAGGTCTCATCCCAAGCCTCCAATTTTTGAATACCGGAAACTGCAGGATGATTCCTCACCACGATTCGTGGACTAAAAACCCCTCCCTGGTGACTTTTAAAGCGTCCGCCAACCAACTGGTCATATTCAGGAATATTTGAAAAACACCAACTTGCACAATGAACAGGAACGAAACCTTTGCCTAATCTTACAAATGACAGGAGGTTCTTCCATTGAGTCGAAGTAAGGCGCGGATGATTAGCATAGAGTAACAGTGCATCAAACTTATTGAGATAGGACGCATCATCCAGTGCCTGGTTGACTGAAGTTACATAATCGAAATAGATGGCATCCCGGCCCAAGGCTTTGGAAAGTACTGGATAATACTCATTGGAATTGTGTAGCTTTGATTCGTGCCCCAAAAAAAGAACTCTAATCGGACTTCCAAAGGAATTACCGGGCCCAAAAAAGCCATAATACATGATGATAGTAAGTATTTTGATTTTCACAGGGGAAAGTTTGAAAAAGGGTTTCGGGCTGAAAATTTTATACTTTATCATTTTTAAGATTAAAACGATAGGTTGACTTCGTCATTTTTTATTGA
>JBMYOA010000185.1:0-3419 GCA_049598825.1 Opitutales bacterium
TTTCCAAAACGGTGGCATGCATAACATCCACCTGCGGCAAACATCTTGCGACCAACTTCAAAGTTTCTATCCTTTAATCCATTAGATGATACTTTACTTAATTCATCTAATTCCCAGTTCTTAACGAATGTCCGACCAGCCATTGCCTCAGCCATAACTTCGGCCGGTGATTTGATTTCGGGTTTCTTGGCAAGTAAGCTGGCCAAATCTTTTTTTTCCGTTGGGCTTAAGCTTGCAACCGCATCATTTCGAATAAATTCGATAAACTTGGTGAAGCTTGCACCGCCCCGGTAGTTGGCCGCCTTTAGAAACCAATTAAAATATTGAGTCCGTAACTCTTTGGACCATCCGTTTTGCAGGTTACGCAGGGACCGGGCATATTCCATTTGTTCTTCCTGGGTCGGAGCCTGGGTTAAGAGGGCGATTCCTTTCTCAGCCACGGTTGGGGCTTGAAGATAAGCAAGGGTCTCGCAAAGCAACCAATTCATTTCGAAGCTTTTAGCGGGAAATTGAGGGTCGAGTTGAGCGATAATTTTCTCTGTCAACTTGCCGGATGGTTTCCCAAACCGGACCATGGCTACCTGATAAGTTCTCACCAAAGAGAGACGCTCACTGGGAGTTAATTCGCTCCATTTGATTTGAAGAAGGGATTGGAGAATTTTTTGCCCCATTTCCCGGTCAATGGGAGAGTCCGTATCTTTTCGGTGAAAGGGGTCAATCCCAGCCGCTTTGGAAAGAGAGAGAAGAATATTTGCCCGTTTCCCCAAGTCCTTTTCGGTGAGAGCTTTTGTCGCCCATTTCTCAACCGGTAAATGCTGTATGGCCATGAGGGCCGCCCAGCGAACGAAGCGGTCTGGATGGTCACTATGTGGCCAGGCTATTTCAAGGGCTTTGGGGTGTTTGCCAATATGCAGGTTTTCCAGCTTGTGGCGTAGTTTTGCCAATTCATTGACTCGAGGCTTTGTCGAAATTGGAGCGGTCTTTTCTTCCCCCGTGTAACTTACCCGGTAAAGTCCAGACTGCACTTTTCTTCCGCCAATGGCAAAATACATGGATCCATCTCCCGGATGGATAATGGCATCTGTTACCGGTAACGGGCTCCCGGTGATAAAAGTTTCTTTCTGGCCGGAATAAGTACTCCCATCAGGCTTCATATGTACGGCGTAAATTTTACCCCAGCTCCAATCCAGAATGAACATTGCTTTCTGATATTTGGGTGGAAATTTCGCACCGTATCCAAAGGTGACTCCGGTAGGAGAACCAGGTCCAATATTTACCACGGGGGGCAATGTGTCCGGATAGAATTCGGGACGCTTCCCAGTCCCGTTCCGCCAACCGTACATGGATCCACTGGTGACATGACAAATACGGGTTGGGCGATACCAGGGGGTGTTGAAATCATATTCCATATCCGCATCATAAGTAAAGAGTTCGCCATCTGAATTGAAGCCTCCGTCGAAAATGTTCCGGTATCCGGATGAAACAATTTCCCAATCCTTTCCATCCGGTGACATTTTGTAAATGATACCGGCGGGAGCCAGGCGGTCGCGGTTATGTCCCCGTCCATCAGGCATCCTTGGGAGCAGGTGATCTTCTCCCCAATCCATCGGTACCCGGGAGCGGTTTGCCTCGACTGGAGTGGTGTTGTTGCCTGTGATAAGGTAAATTGATTTTTTATCGGGACTGAGTATGAGGGCATGTACCCCGTGGTCACCGCGTGCCTGCATGCCCCGTAGTTTTTCCACTTTATCAAGCTGGTCGTCTCCGTTTGAATCCGTGAGTCTGTAGACCCCGCTCTCCATCTTTTTCTCGTAATCGTTCACCGCAACATAAAGACTGTTAAATGCCCAGAGCAGTCCGTTGGCGGCACGGATCTTAGCGGGAACCTTTTCGATATCACTCTCCTTGAGCGTCTTTCCTTTAGCAGGTGCGGGAAAACGATAAAGACCGCCGAACTGGTCACTGGCGATGATACGGTTTTTGTCGTCGAGGCAAAGGTTTACCCACGAACCCAGTCGTTCTTTGGGGACGGTGAAGAGCAATTCCACTTCGAAGCCGTCCTTTACAGATATGCTGTCAATCGGGGTGGCTTTGGTGTCAAATTGAGCGAATGAGGGAATGATTGAAAAGCTCCCCAGTAGGAAAACAAAAAGAAGAGTTTTGGAGTTAAATATTTTCATAATAAAAGTAATGTCGGGTGTCTTTTTTTCTTACGGGTCGGAGTGCGGGCAAATAGGTTGAAGAGATTACTGGAAATCTCTAAAGTTTAGTAGGATTTAAATCATTGAATGTTAAGAAATCAATGGGTTTTCTTATTTGAACTTTAATTATAAGTTTAGATTTTCGGGTTTGCAAAGCGGAGGACTTGGAAGTTCAGTTTATTAATGAAATCGTCTTTGCTAGTTCTGATTGTTACAATTTTTGCAGCATACCCAGCCGAATGGGTTTATTCATCCAATGAATCGATTTCCATTCAGGCTCGTTTTGAGAAATTTTCAGATTCAATGAAGGGGGTTCGTTTTACTGGATTTTTCACAGTTGATGGAACCGACCGACCACCATCGGAAGAGACTTACGAAATTCATAGCGTACAAAAGTTTGGTGATGAAGACCTATGGATATTCACTGCCCGGATTAAGTATGGTAAAAAGGATGTAACCCTGCCTATGCCTTTACCGGTAAAGTGGGTAGGGGATGTACCGGTAATCACCATGCAGGACTTAAATATACCCGGACTCGGTACCTTTAGTGCGCATGTGGTAATCGATGGTCAGAAATATGCCGGCACTTGGTCTCACGGTAAGGTAGGAGGCCACCTCTATGGCAAGATTTCCAAAATCGACCCAAAGTAATAAGTTTGGCAATGGAATCTAGATTCTGGCTCTACGCATATGTTTCATTGGGCGGAGCTGTTCTCTTTGCAAGTGGATATTATCTTGGGCTTTCAGGGGAAAATGACACCAAGATAGAAGCTCAAAAATTTGTATCGTATCAAAATATAAAAGAATCCCCCAAAGATCTACAAAGGCCAGGAGTAAAAGTTGTATCGCAACCTTCTGCCTCCAGCATGGGTTTTGATCCAACGGTAGATGAGTCAAATAACCCAGTGGAGGAAAGACAGCGGGGTGGTATTCGGGAAATTCTGGATCAATTTGTGAATGAAACCAACCCAGTTTACAAATATGCGACATTGGCTGAAGCCATGAAGCAATTAAATCCCGATAATTTGGAGGAAACCCTGGAGGTTTTTGAATCCATTCCATTTGGTTTCGAGAATATGCAGGAGTACCGGATGCTTCTTTATGCCTGGAGCCAATTCGACCCTTATGGTGCCATTGATTATTGTAAATCAAGGGCATCAGGGATGGGAGCCGGGTTTGCAGTGTCAGGGGTTCTGGAAGGTTGGGCATCACGAAGTC
>JBMYOA010000186.1:0-3403 GCA_049598825.1 Opitutales bacterium
TGCTACCCGAGAATCCCCAGGCTCAGGCATTTCTCGCCCAGATTGAACGCAACGCCCAGGCTCAGTAAATAAAAATTTAGATACGGAATGAATTTTGGGTATGCTTCGCACCCAATTCATGTAAAGCATTTTGCAAAAGGGTATTTTGCGGAGCCGCATTTACATAGAAAAAGCCGGGCCGTACAGATGGAATCGCAGGCAATGGTTCGTTTTCACTTCTCACCTGTTGGATAATTTTGCAAAGGAGATTTGAGTCATGGGTCTGCAGGTTGATACCCACAGAGTTTTCCTGGGTCAGGTAGACCGTCCCGTTCCATTCTTCTCCTACTTTCACAAGCCACCATTTTCGATAGGGATGGTTTTGGACAAATTGCTGATGCTTTTCCAGGCTAGGCATCTGCTCGTGAGAAATTGAATGCTCCCGCCTTTCAAGCAATTGATAAAGTGCCTCAATCTGACCCTCCGTCCCTGTCACTTCCTCCAACGAAAATTCCTCAGGCGAAGACTTGGACCTTCCATGCCATTGGGTGATGGGGAAATCAGCGGAGAACCGATTGAATTTTCCCTCCTCAAATCGAATTTTGGACAAAGACATCGCCACCAGCAAAATCCGTTTTTCCTGCCTTTTCAAAATTCGGTCCCGCTCGGGAGTAAATTCATATCCATGCAACTGATGTAGATCGATCACACTGGTATTGAAATAGAGCATTTCCGCATCGATCCGTTCGATTCCCAGTTCGGAGAAGCAAAAGCGATAGAAAAAAGGAGGGACCAATCCGCCAAGTCCGGCATGTTCACCTTCACCAATGTAGAATCCCCAGGACGCTGTCTTCACCACCGGATTGTATTCACTAATACTAATATACCCGATGGGCTTTTCCTGATGAACGATCAGCCAGTGGTAAAAATCCGGACGCTCCCGGCAGCTTATAATCCATTGCTCCTGTTCGAGAATGCCATGGTCCACTTCAGTCTTCATATATTTGGCGATCTCTGGAGATGTGCGCCAATTCAAAATCATTTCCGCATCTGAAGTCTCGATTTCCCTGAAAGTAAACATCTTCTTAATTCGTGATCAGGACCGCTTGTGACGATGGCCAACCTCCACCTTTTCAACGATTATTTTTCGGGGAACCATATGGCTTTGCAGATGCTGTGATAAATGATTTTTGAAGTCTTTCTTATCAAACTGTTCCATGTCTTTTGGTTGCACAATAATTTCTGCATGCTGTCCCGTGATCGGGTTATCTTTTCCGTATGCTTTGACCAAAGAAACATTCTGATAGAGCAGGGCCACCCGTTCCACTTCCGAAGCCATAAATTTTAGACCTCCCACATTGATGACCTCACTGGTTCGGCCAACCACCTTGTAGAATCCATCTCTTTCCTCCACCACATCCTTGGTATCGTACCAGCCATCCTCATCAAAGGGAGAGGGTGCGTTCAAATACCCGAGCATTCGATTGGCTGAACGGATATGCAAAACATCACCGACAGTTCGGGTTTCAACACCTTCACCCCCCACTTTCATGAACAGACTATTCCGTGATTCTGATTTTACCCGCACAATTCCGAGTTCTGACATTCCAAAAGTCTGCCGGAAATCCACCGCCGGTAAAAGTTCACATAATTGATCAAGCGTCGGCTGATCCATTCTTTCGGTACCATAAGTGATAATCCGTAAATTAGGAGGCACCTTGTCCGGGATTAATCCACTCATCAACATCATCCGCAGAAAGGTTGGCGTGGTGGGAAGGACTTCCACTTGGTGCTCCGCACAACTTGATAAAATTCCTCCCACCGAACGATCTTCCGGAGCCACCACCACGCCCCGGTTGAATAAGGTATGCAAGAGGGTGTTGATTCCCCCAATATGATCAAAAAGAAGAAAGTTGATCGTACGCAGGGTGGGGCGCGGAGTGTCGAAACGCTTGAGGAAATAACTGAAGTCGTGGAGGATCGCCTTCGGACGTCCGGTTGTCCCGGTTGAGAAAAGAACCAATCCCGCATTTCCCCGACCACGTAATTCTTCAATCATCGGATGAGTCTCCCCATGCTCTCTCCGGCGTACGGTTCCTCCCTTGATGATCACATCGACCAGGGCGGATTCGAAGAAATATTCATGATCTTCCGCGGTTTCCACGGTAAGGGGGACCAGGATCACTCCAAGATCGATCAGCCTGAGGAGGGTCAGGATGGAAGCCGGATCAAAGTCCCCAATCAGAGCCACCACATCACCCGCCCGTACGCTCGATAAATCGACCGGTTCCTGTTGGGAAACTTCGGCAAAGCTTAGTTGACCGCTCGGATGAATCAGAAAGGGATCATTCGAGTTTTCCCACTTTTGGGTGAGTTTTTCGATCAGGCTCACTAGGCTCCCCCCACATGCAGGACCTGTCCGCTCACTGACTTGGATTGAGGGCTCAGTAAGAATTCACACAGATCACAAACATCCCCCGGTTGAAAAATCTTGGGCATTACCTGTTGGGATACGATCGCCTCGATTTGCTCATCACTCACGCCCTTCAGCAGGTCCGTCTTGATCGGTCCGGGAGCGACGCAATTTACCCGGATATCAAAGTCGGCCATTTCCCGGGCAAAAGCACGGGAGAATCCTTCCACCCCTGCTTTGCTTGCCGCATAAATTGATTCCCCTTTCAGTCCTAAGGCAACCGCAATGGTTGAGAAATTGATAATACTTCCTGCCTTCCTGCGAATCATCAGCGGAGCAAAGAGCTGACAGCAATGGATCGTGCCCACCAGGTTGGTCTGGATTAATTTCTGGGTCATGCTCGGTGGTGTGGTCACTGCCAGGTTCATCGAGGCAATCCCAGCCGCATTGATCACGCCGGTAATCTCCTTCTTCTGCTTTCGTAAATCTTGGGCGATGGTTTTGACAGCGTTGTAGTCGGACACATCACAGGCGACCGCTTCAAACGGTAACCCCTCGGTTTCCCGAGAAATCCCCAATACATCCTCGCCACTTTCCACGAGTCTTTCAGCGACGGCCCGGCCCAGTCCCCGGCTAGCTCCGGTAATCAGGATCATTCCTTACTTTGGGATTGGGCGTGAAATTCTTCCGCAAGGGAATTGACCGTGCGGAAAAGACTTCGGGAGCGCGACATGGCCGCCTCAGAAGTCCAATCAAATTCAAAATCCAAATCTCCTGCCTTGTCCTCCAAGGCAAGACAGAGTTCCACCAATTTCATGGAGTCCAAACTGGCCCCCTTTCCGATGAGATTCATATCATCGGTTGGATCGACCTCCCCATCGGTGATTTCAGAAATACACGCACGGACGATGCTTTTTGATTCCTCTAAATTCATGATAAGTAAAATTAACCCTGCCACATGAGTCATCCTGGGTCGAGACTAACCTGATTGGTGAATTTTGGAACCGTGAG
>JBMYOA010000187.1:0-3376 GCA_049598825.1 Opitutales bacterium
GTGGCCTATGTAAAAGAGCGGGCCAAAAAGAAAAAACCTTTCTTTCTCTATCTCCCCTTGCCCGCCCCACATACTCCAATCGTACCTGTGCCTCCTTACAAAGATGCGAGTAAGATGAATCCTTATGCTGATTTCATGATGCAGGTCGATGGACACATGGGTGAACTATTTGCAGCAATCAAAGAGGCTGGAGTCGACGAAAACACCCTGGTTTTCTTTACCAGTGATAATGGATGCTCCAATCAGGCTAACTTCGAAAAATTAGCTGAATTTGGTCACGATCCAAGTGCCGGTTTCCGCGGACATAAGGCAGATATTTACGAGGGCGGTCACCGGGTACCGTTGATCGTCCGTTGGCCAAATGGGATCAAGGCCGGGCAAAAGACCAATGCCCTTGCATGCCTAACCGATCTGTATGACACCATGAGGGAGATTACCGGGCAGAAGAAAATTGATCAGGGTGGCGAGGATTCCTTCAGTCTGGTTCCTGCATTTAAGGGAAAATCAAAAACAACTCGCTCAACCCTTATTAGTCATTCGATTAGCGGTCACTTCTCTATCAGACAGGGAGACTGGAAACTTTGCCTTTCCGCAGGAAGTGGTGGATGGAGTGCTCCAAAGGAAATGGAGGCAAAAAAGCAGGGCTTGCCCCCCATTCAATTATTTAATTTGACCCAGGATAAAGGGGAAAGAAACAACCTGCAGGCAAAGAACAAAGCGAAGGTAAAAGAACTCATTGAGGTACTCGACACCGAAGTAAAAAAGGGTAGAAGCTCTCCAGGCAAACCAGTACCCAACGACCGTGAAGTATCCTATCTGCCCAGAGGGTTCACCATATCAAAATCAAACTAATTTAATCACAAGATAGTCATGAAACTCTATTTAATCATATCCCTTGCCCTTGCCCACACAGTCTCTCTTTTTTCCGAAAGCTGGGAAATTAAGAGCCAGACAGAATGGAAAAAGAATCTTCAATCGAGCAAAGGGATCATCATCAAAGATAATGTAGTCTCCCCTGTGGAAAAAGCCGGGCACTTCAAAACGAAGCTTAAGAAATTCAAAAGTAAGAAATCTCTTCAATCTCTTACCATACACCAGTCACCTGTTTGGCAAAATTGGGAAGAAGTCCCTGGCGTTGGCCCATCCAATCTTAAGGACGCACCCGTCTTCCTTGCAAAAGGTCCCAAGGATTACTGGATGTTCGGCCGATACAGCCCCCCAAAAGGTAAAAAATCCGGTAAATTTGAAGCAAAGGATGCCAAGCTCCAGGGATTCAATGTTCCCCTCAAAACAACTCTGGATGAAAACCAGTTCAATGCACCAGGCGGTTTAGAGAAGGGATTGGGTGGCTATCATGCCTGGCAAAGTAAGGATATGAAAAACTGGGTACATCATGGCCCGGTTACACCTGGCTTTGCAAGGTGGACAACAACTGCCGAACAAGTCGGAGGAAAAACCTATATCTACTACGACTTCCCCAACGATCAGGATCCCCATCTCTTCATTGACGATGACCTAACCGATGGAAAACCGGGAAAAAACATGGGGCTCGCCTTTGCCGATCCATCGGATGGGTCAGACTGTGCAGTCATTCGGGACCTTGATGGAAAGTTTCATATCATTTACGAAGACTGGAGCCCTATTCATGCAGGAAAGCATTCCTGGGATTCCCCTTTGGCTGGTCATTCAATAAGCCCCAATGGTATGCACCCCTTCAAAATTTTAGATCCAGCTATTGATCACCGGACCAAGCCCACGGGAAAGATGGCCAAATATAATCATCCACATTGGACGAAGGAAGACCCAAAAAGATTCCCCACCAGCGTGGCTGAATATGAAATTCATGAACCTGAGCAGGATGCCTATGGCGACTGGGCTGCTATAAGTATCGGTGGGCAGTACTACTTATTTTGTGATTTTCATCCAGCTAACGACAAAATTAGAATCGCCTGGTTTACTTCTTCCAGCATCCATAAGCCTTTCGAGTTCTGTGGAGAAATCGGACGGGGACACCCGGACCCGGATATTGGTTTTGCCGAAGGAAAATTCTACCTGATCACTCAGACTGCAAAAGATTATACAAGCACCGGTCCCTGGGTTGAAAAAGTTGAATCGCGGGTTGGAGTGGATACCACCAATAATGGTAAAATTGATAAATGGAGTAATTGGTCAGAGGTGAAAGAAAGTTACGATTACATCAAAGGCTTCTCCAAACAAATCAAGAAAACCCCGGCCAGACAAAACCTTGCAGGTCTACCGGAGGGCTACGCCTTTCAGATCGAAGTCAAGATCAGTGATGTGACCTCTAATGCTTCCAAGCCTTTGATTGAAAGTTTGGAACTCTCCTTTGAGGACTAGTTTTACACCAAAAGAAATAATCTGCGAAATTTATGAAACTGCTTAATTTTTCCCTTCCTTCCCTGTTGTTCATTTTGGCAACCGGGCTTCTTTCTGCCAATGAAACGATTTTTAATGGTAAAGACCTGACCGGATGGAGTGCGGAGGATATGTCATACTGGTCGGTGCAGGATGGTGCCATTGTGGGAACCAAGGGAGACCAAAAAATTCCAGGGAATCAGTTTCTTTGGTACGACAAAAAAGTAAGTGATTTTAAACTCACTCTGAAAGTTAAACAGGTTCCCTTTGCCGCCAACGCCGGTATTCAATTTCGTTCCATACGAGAGCCCAACGGTCATGCCATTGGCTATCAGGCAGACATTGGAAAAGGTTGGTGGGGTGCCCTCTACCATGAGCACGGAAGGAAAATTCTGGCAAAGAATAAAGATACTGCCGGGAAACACCTAAATCCCGAGAAATGGAATAAGTATGAAATTCTCGCAGTGGGCCATCGGATCTGGCTGGCGATCAACGGCAAGATTACCGTGGCACTTCGGGATCCAATCGGAGAACTCGAGGGTCAAATCTCTTTACAGGTGCATGGAGGTATGCCACAAAAGGTTATTTATCGAGACCTCACTTTGGAAAGAAATCCCCAGGTCAAAATGCTTGGAATGAATGAGGCTGCATTAGATAAAATTCTTAAACTTGCCCCTAAAGGCTTTATCAAACCAAAAGGAAAATAATTCATACCCTTTCGTTAAAAAAATATTCCAAAGGAGTATGATTATATGGAAAAAACTCTTTTTTTAATCGCCCTTGGAGTCTTACTCTTTTCGGCAAAGGCTCAATCAAATGACACGGGTTTGCCCAAACGGAATGTGCCCGTCGGCAAAGCAGAAATCGTATTTGGAACGGTTAAAGGAGAAGAACAAGTCATACAAATGTCGGGCACCCGCAAGATTGCTGGTATCTACCCCCACCTAACGACCTACTCGCAAAGCCGTAAAGACGGTAGGTTTTTTAAAGACGGACATCA
>JBMYOA010000188.1:0-3348 GCA_049598825.1 Opitutales bacterium
TCAATAATTTTGGTAACACTCTCTACCGTCAAGGGTTCGACATAGGTGGCATCCGCAAATTCCGGGTCCGTCATGATGGTGGCCGGATTACTATTTACCAGGGAAACCCGGTAACCTTCTTCGCGAAGGGCTTTACAGGCTTGGGCACCACTGTAATCAAATTCGCAGGCTTGCCCTATAATTATGGGGCCTGAACCGATGATAAGGATGTGCTCGATGTCTTGTCTTCTGGGCATTTGAGTGGGTTACTTATTTTTATTCAAAAAAAAGGCTCCCTTGGGAGCCTTTTGGAAATTAATTATTTAATTCAAAATTTGGGCGTAGGAGTTAGGAACTCGCTTTGTCGACACAGTTACCACAACAGAAGGCAACCACGACAGGCTTTTTAGCTGGCTTGTTGGAGAACGGACACATTTTATTGTCTGCTTTCACTTTCTTGACCAACCCTTTCACATCCTTTGTCGCTTTCTTAACACAATTGTTGCAGCAGACATTGAATGTGAGAACTTTCTCGGCTTTAACAGCCTTTCCGGAAAAAGGACACTCGGAGTTTACCGGGGAGACTTTTTTGGCCGCTGAAAAGAAAAAGGCCATCGATAAAATACTTACAAAAGTGATAATTCTTTTAAGAGTTACATTCATGATAAATCTTTTAGTGAATGAAGATTAGAATCACAAGCAATAATCATTCACATTATTCAGGCAATTGGGGGTAAATCCCCACCCCCGACAACTGCGGCAAGAGCAGGCTTAATTTTTTCACTACCCGAGACGATTTGAATCGTTTTTCCAATCGTCAGATGATTGCGCAGGGTCTCCAAAATGGCGGTGGCCAAATCTTCGCGAGGCAAAAATCCATGATGGGGAAGTTTTTCTGATGCCTGGATTCGCCCGGTCCCTTTTTCATCAATCAAAGTACCGGGAGCTAAAATGGTGTAATCCAGCCGGGATGAACGCAATCTCGCATCCGCCACTCCCTTGGCCCGCAAATAATGCTGAATACGGTCTGACTCACTGTTGGGGTCTGCACCAATCGCACTGATCATAATAAATCGACGAACACTTTGCTTCTCGCAGTCATCCATCAGGCGGATGGCAGCATTCTGATCAACATCGGTTGTTTTATCAGGGCCCGTCCTGGATCCTGAGCCCGCAGTGAAAATAACCGCATCCAACCCGGGGAGAAACTTGGACACTCCAGATTCCAAATCACCGGTTACAGCGGGGACGCCAATCGCGGTAAACTTGGTTTGCTGCCTGGCATCCCGAATCAGGGCCACCGGAGAGAAGTCATGAGCGCCCCAAAGCTTTCCACTTAAAAGTGTGCCCACCTTTCCATTGGCTCCGACAATTAATACTTTCATGGAGACCTTGGTACTTCCATGGGACGAACATGGCAAGGTCTAGCTTTCAAACAAGCGAATTTGTTCGTCGATTGATAAAGATTTTAGTAAGAGTAATCGCTCCAAAAAATGACCATACGCACACGCATAGCCCCCTCACCAACAGGATCTCCCCATGTAGGGACCGCTTACATGGCCTTGTTCAACCTTGCCTTTGCCCGAAAGCATGGCGGTAAGATGATCCTGCGAATCGAGGATACCGACCAATCCCGTTCAACCAAGGAATCGGAAGATGCGATTCTTTCGTCCTTAAAGTGGCTTGGTCTCAATTGGGATGAGGGCCCGGACTGTGGTGGCGAGTTTGGCCCCTACCGGCAAAGTGAGCGTCTCGAAATTTATAAAGCAGCCATCCAAAATCTTGTTGATGCCGGGTATGCGTATCCTTGTTTTTGCACTGCAGAACGACTGAATGAGGTCCGGAAGAAACAGATGGAGAACAAAGAGACTCCCCGCTACGACGGCCATTGCCTCAGCCTGAGTAAAGAGGAGATCGAACAAAAAATGCAGGCCGGGGAAAAATATGTCTACCGTTTAAAAATACCCAATGAAGGGGTCTGTGAATTTGAAGACGAACTTCGAGGCAAAGTATCCATAGAATGGAGCCAGGTGGATCATCAAATAATTCAAAAATCGGATGGCTTCCCCACCTACCACCTGGCCAGCGTCGTGGATGATTACCACATGAAAATCTCCCATGTGATCCGTGGAGAAGAATGGATCAACAGCACGCCCAAGCATATCCTATTATATGAGGGGTTTGGATGGGAACCTCCCCGTTTCGCCCATCTCCCCCTCTTACGGAATCCGGATAAATCAAAACTTTCCAAACGAAAAAACCCAACAAGTATCGATTATTATAAGGACGCGGGATTTATCCCCGAAGCGGTGGTTAATTATCTCGGTATGATGGGCTACACCCTGCCCGACCAGCGGGAAATTTTTGATTTCAAGGAAATGAGTGACTCTTTTGACATCAAAAGGATGAGTCTGGGGGGTCCCATTTTTGACATTGCCAAACTCAAATGGTTAAACGGTCGATATCTGCGCGAAAAACTGACCTCCGGGGAGGTGTTGCAAAGAATGATCGAATGGAAAGCCAATCCTGAATTCCTCGGAAAAATTCTCCCACTTGCTCTCCAGCGTTTGGAAACTCTGTCTGATTTTTTCCCGTTAGCTCAGTTCTTATTAAATGATACACCCGAGTACGGGGTGGATGCCCTGGAAGGAAAACTCGAACCGGGCATTGCGGCCAAATTATTAAAAATCGCCGAATGGGAATTGGAAAAGATTTCGTCATGGGACAGGGAGGCCTTGTCATCTCTGTTTCAGCAAATAGCAGAAACAGAGGAATTAAAACTGAAGCAAGTACTCGCTCCCTTCTTTGTCGCAATCAGCGGTAGCACGGTATCGCTGCCATTATTTGATAGCCTCGAATTACTGGGACCGGACCTGGCAAGAACGCGCATCCGGATTGCCCTCGAAAAATTGGCCACTGCAGGCACCGGACTGAGCAAAAAAGGACTTAAAAAATTGGAGAAGGAATACTCCCAAAGATACGGCAACCGGATCGACTAGAAAGTCAGAACTATCATGGAAGAACAAGATACAGAAAAACCCCAGGATTTTATCCGAACACACATCGCGGAGGATGTAGCCAATCAGAAAAATCAGGGTCGCGTCCATACCCGTTTCCCTCCGGAACCGAACGGATACCTCCACCTGGGTCACGCTAAGAGTATTTGCCTTAATTTCGGAATCGCCAAGGAATTTAATGGCCTCTGTAACCTACGACTCGATGACACCAACCCTTCCGCCGAGAAAGTGGAGTATGCCGAGGCGATTCAAAAGGATGTAAAATGGCTCGGATTTGACTGGGAAGAACGGCTTTTTCATGCATCCGATTATTTTGATCAGCTTTATCAATGGGCAGTCCAACTGATCAAAG
>JBMYOA010000189.1:0-3341 GCA_049598825.1 Opitutales bacterium
CCACCTTTATTACTTTGCTGATGGTTCCCTGCCTGTACTTGATCCTCGAAGATCTAAAAAGTCTGCCTTCGAAAATTTTGGGTCGGACAGGACCCGCTTCCAAAAAACCAAAATCCTTTGAAGACCTGGAGGAGGTTACGAGTTAAGGGCGATCGCCAACTCCAAGTATTGTCTCGAAATAAGGCTCCTTACTTTCCTTGGCCACAATTTCGACCTTGGCACGCTTAAACCCGACTTCGCGAATCATACGATAAAGATCGTTCTCGCCAAATCCAAGCCATTGATCCTTGTAAAGTTCACGGGCTTTTTCAAATTGATGCTTTTTTAAATCGAGCACCACGAGTTGACCTCCTGGTTTGAGAATCCGGAAAGCTTCGGCCAATGCTTTTTCTGGGCGCTGGGCATGATGTAAGGATTGGCTCATCAGAGCCAGATCAACACTTTTTGCCGGCAGGGGTACTTCTTCAATATCTCCCTGCTTATAAATCAGGTTCGACAAGTTCTTTTTCTTGGCCAGGTCGGTACCTAAACGGACCATGCTTTTAGAACTATCTATGCAAAAAACTTTTTTCGCTCTTTCTGCGAGTAACTGAGATATCGTACCCTCCCCTGCTCCCAAGTCGGCAATATTGATCTGTGGAACCAGCCTGAGAAGGAAATGACCAATCGCATCCCAGGAACGGCCAGGAACATAATTTTTGCCCAAGCGTTCGGCAACCTCATCAAAATACCTTTCGCTTTCGCGCCTTCGGCGATCAATCACGCGGGTGAGTCCTGCCTGATCGCTCTCCCAAAACTCCTCCTCCAGATCTTCCCGTAAAGCGACGCGAATGAGATCCAGCCTGGGTGAATCATCAAGAAGCAGAGAATAGAATGTTTTCTTTCCATCCTTACGGTCGGTCAGCAAACCGTGCC
Organism: Opitutales bacterium; assembly: GCA_049598825.1. Lineage (GTDB taxonomy): Bacteria > Verrucomicrobiota > Verrucomicrobiia > Opitutales > Seribacteraceae > Seribacter. The sequence continues at coordinate 916 of JBMYOA010000189.1, forward strand.
GACGAATCTGCGACAAATGCGTGGAAATCCTCGATTGTCCCATCTCCAAAATTTCCTGTAATTCAGCGACCGACAATTCCTCCACCGCGAGTAGTCTTAACAAGCGCAACCGAGTGGTATCGGATAGGACTTGGAGAATCTCAGTTACCTTGATCATTTACAAAATGTAAACAAACAGAGAAAAACTTATGTGCAAACATCTTTTCCTCCTTCAAAAGGAGGGAACTCAGATGAAAGGACTTCGAAGAAAGAAATTATTGAGAGTCTACCCAACGGGCAAGACCTTCAATTTTCCAGTTGGTCACCGTTCCCTCGATCTCTGTTTCAACAAGATCATCTACCTTTTTGCCAAGAAGCTTTTGCCCCAATGGAGTAAGGTAAGAAAGAACATTTTGGTCCGGATCGCTATCCCAGGCACCGAGGATGGTATACTTTTGAGAATCTCCGGAATCTGTGTTTGAAAGATTTACAATGGATCCAATGCCCACAGCATCCGCAGGGGCGTCGGTGAAATCTGTGGGCTTTGCCCGCATAAGATCAGTTTGTAGTTCAGATTGGCGAGCCAACAGAACTTTCTGTTCATCCTTCGCCATATGATATTCTGCATTCTCACGAAGATCGCCGTGTTCACGGGCAGCTTCAATCGCCTGGGAATTGGCCGGAATTTTCTCCTTATTCAATTCATCGAGATCAGCCATTTTCTTATCGTAACTGGATTGGGAAACAATCAGGGAATCATCCGTAGCTACCGTTGAGACATCAGAGGAAGAAGATCCACTGTCATCAAGAATATCCTGAATTTCGGGATACAATTTTATAAAACGGGCAAGCAGTGACCGTTTACTTAAATCTTCGAAGCCAGGATTCAATATAAGAGCCTGAGCCAAATCCTTGGCATTTTCGGCAGTTCCTTTGGTCAAAATATCACGAAGAAGTTCTTTGTCATCCGAAAGGATTTCCGCCAGTGGAATTCTGCGGGTGGTCGCATTTTGCAGAGACTCATAATCAATCGCGGAAAAAACTGCCGTCAACAATTGTGGAGTCATCAATTTCTCCAACAATTTCTCAAATTTACTTACCTTTCGGAATTTGATCATCCAAAGCAATGCAGACGCCCGGAGTGTCTGTTCGTCCAATGTGGTGGACAAAGATTTGATCAGTAATTTTGATTCCTCACGGTCGATCAGGAAGTGGGCACTCTCTCCAGAAAACTTAGTCGCTGTATTGTGAAGAAGATTAAGTACTATATCTTTCCACTTCTCAGGATAAACGCGGGTGACGAGGTCGAGAAAACGGGAATGAAACTTGGCTGGCATCTGATCCGCTAAAGCAGGCAGATCCTCCTCGCATTCGTGCAGAATAGAAGCCGAGGTGGGTTCAAGTTTTTCGACATCCTCCTCAACATCACGAGCAAGATTGTTTCTTACCCAAATTCCGTGAAGACGATCGGCCTGACTTAAATTACGGGCTTCCATCAAAGCCACAGTTAAGTCATGCAAAACTTGCGGCAAATCGGCCTGCAAATCTTCTTTCTCCGACGCAAGGTCGTATAGTTTTTCAGCTAGGATGATCTTTTCCTTGGATCTTTTTTCATCGAAGAAATCCTGTAAGATTTCCTGTTCAGGTTTTACCGGTTCATCCCGAAGAACATAAGGTTCTGTTTTCTTATTGGGAACAGCGACCCGCGGATCTTTGACTAAAAGCTTTTTCGTAGCCGTCCACCATTTCTTACCCTTGACCGGGCCAAGCAGAAGATTGATGGTGCGTTCCAATTCTCGGGTGCTCGCACATCCATCTTCGAATTTTGAAATAATTTCAATGAATAGTTCGACGGGCTCTTTCTTAACCTTGGTATCGATCTCTTCTGGATTATTGCGGTGACGTGAAATAATATGATCATCATCCAATACTTCCAGCTTGTCCAAGCAGAATACCGGATCCATGGCATGAGATTTTCTTTCCCCCTCTTCGAAATCGACAACGATCATCCCGCTATCTACTTCAAACCCGGTGATCTTTCCTACGCCCCAAGCACGGTGGATACAACTGGCACCCTCTTTCATAGCCTCAAGGGCAGAGCGTGAAGATTCTAAGGATGGGTCTTTTTCGATCAATCGATCGACAGTTTCGACATTCATTTAAGAGTTCTTAAGTTTGTGATAGGGGTTTCAGGCTTATTTAAATTGAGCAAACTCTCCTTTATAGAGATTTTAAGCAGGATGGCGAGTGAAAATGTAGGCTAAATCAGCTTTATTCAGCAGGCTCGTCTCTCGCAGGTTTCGGAACTTTCAACAGGATCAGAAAGGGAATTAACAATAAAAACGCACCAATGGTGTAAGCAAAGGTGGATCCGAATAAAAAATAAGTGAGTCCTGCAAGCATCGGACCGCATGCCCGGGCAATCGACCCGGAGGACCGGAAGATCC
>JBMYOA010000190.1:0-3323 GCA_049598825.1 Opitutales bacterium
ACAATGATAAGAAAGATTCTTATCATTGACGAAAAATGGCCTAGCTACATAATGATTAATGTTGTGCCAGGGTAGCTCAGGCGGTTAGAGCGTCGGACTCATAACCCGAAGGTCGGCGGTTCAAGTCCGCCCCCTGGTACCAATTTTAAAAAGATTAAACCTATTTATTTTTTTCTTTTTTAAAGAGGCGATCAAACATGCTTTTCTTTTGAGTGCGGTTATCTTCCTTTACCTCAGTTTCAGGTAGAGATTCATTCGAGTCCACTGTTTCAATTACCCCGGGGGTTATGGGTTCCGATACCTCAGAGTTCGCAGGAGGTTGCGGAGTAATAGTGGGTGGTGCGATTATAGTTCTAGTTGGGTTTTGTGATACAGGGCTTGGTAAAGATTTATCGGGTGTAGGTACCTCATTGTTGATCGGTGCTACTTGCAAAGCTTTGATTTGCTCGTCTGTCTTGCCAACATAAGTGCGCATGACGAGATCGTGATCTTTGTTTAGCCAATGACTACCAAACTCATATGGATTAGCCTCTGCGAATGCAAATTCTCCAAACCACGCCTTGTTTTCGGTGATTTTGTCACAGACCATGAAATATCGGGTACCCACTTTCTGTGGTATTTCACCTTGCATTCGAATGGTCAACCAACCCGCTTCTCTTTCTCCTAGTCCTTGTGTAGCTAATTGACTGACGATATCATCTCGAGTCAGAATCCAACTTCCATATTTTGGGCCGGAATCAGGATTACCGGCTCGTACAAATCCACTCATGGATAGTCCGTAATGAGGAGAATCCAAAAGATTGGCTTTTCCGTAGAGAAGGACCTTGGTTAGAATTCCATTTTTAGATGCGGTAAAACTGGTCCAATTCTTTCGAGGAACATAACTGAAGCTGGTGGTGTGTTGTTCCTTAAAGAATTCCTGCGAATGATCAAGTTCTTCGACCCGTACCTTGGGGTAATCAAGATCAGAGATAGTGGTAGAGCCTGCTTCATTGATTACAGATCCATTGCGCGAACCATTGGAGTCTTGCACTGATGAACTTTTTTCAGGTAGGGAATCACCACCACATCCCCAAAGGATGAGTAATGAGAGACTAAGGAAATGGAAGGGGAAATTTTTCAATTTGGGCAGAAAATAATCTTGTTTATGCAAACAAGTGAAATGCTTTCATGCAAGACTTTAACATTTGGCTCGTTTTTATTACATCTTATGGTAAAGAAATTCGATGGATAGTTTGGCTTTTTGGCTCCCACTCTTGCTACTTTTCGCCTCTGCATTGCTGGGGACAGTATTGCAGCGACGATCTAAGGATCATTGCCTTAAGAAATTCGAGGGTTGTGCTGTAATCATACCTTCCCTTACTGGGAAATTAATGGAAGGGACACTCAGTGTATTTGCCCAGGGCATTCAAATTATTTATCCACAAAAAGTAGATCAGGAAATGGGTCTAGTAGACTCTTTTGTTCTGCATCCCGCCGAGATCGAAAAGATTCCTTATATAATTCGCCCTGCACCCGACCCTGATACCCGTGCCGGAGTTCTCTGGAGGAGAGAAATGTCCAGGATTTTACACCCGACTATTATTGACCGGTTACAAAGGAGCACCTTAACCTTTTATAATATGTTGAAAGATGCTTTTGGTCAGGCGGCCAAAGCAATCCTTGGGGCCTTGAGCAAAGACTCGGCCTTTTCCCAGGTCAAAGATTCCGGCAAGCGACTCGAAGAAGTAAGGTCGGGTTTGACTGATCTGGTCCCGAACGCATGGGAACCAATTCTGGAAAAATATCGCGGTCGCCGGGTTGTCTTAGAAAGAAAGGGAAAAGAAGGTTCAGTTTATGACAGCGGAGTGCTTGAAGACTACTCCTCCAAATACCTACTTCTGCGGGAAGTAAAGCTTCAAGACCCTGAACTCTTAGAATCAATTGATCGTACCGTGAAATCCAAAAGGAAGTATGGATATGATATTCTTTTCTCACGCAAGCTCGCAATAATCCGGCATACCATGCTTGATGAATCTTCTAATTAGTAAGCAACTTCTTGACCATCCAGCGTACATTGAATACTTTGAGGTCTTAAGACTTCTGCATCGTTCGAGAAGTTTCATTGGTTCTTTTCCTTACTCCACTCATTAAGGGAATCTATCGACAGGCGTTTGCAGTCAGGCCGTAAATCGGAAGACTAAAGGCGTTGCGAGGGTACCCACCTGGACCTTTAAAGGTCACAGAACCGATGTGCCCGATGTACGGCGAAAGTGGAAGTCTTTTTTTATATGATCATTAATTCAATCGAGCCCCATCTGCTTAGCTGCCCTCTACCTGAGCCAGTTATTTATGCTTTTCAGGGAGGGCAACGGACCATCTATAAACGCGATGCAATGGTTGTTCGTATACTAACGGATGATGGAATGACCGGATACGCTCCAGGGCCTGCCTCAATAGATGTTGCTCATAAAATTGAAAAAGAAATAGCTCCCCAACTTATAGGGCAAAAGATAATCGACCCTTCCTATTTCGTCGACGATATGGTCGAAAAACATGGGGATGCGATCTGGTCAGCTGCCGGTGCGGTTGAAGTGGCTTTGTTTGATCTATGGGGAAAGGCAAATCAATGCTCTGTGACTGATTTTTTTGGTGGGCGAAAACAGGAGACTTTAGCTTGCTATGGGAGTGCTGGCATGTATCAATCTCCCGAGAAATATGCCGAGGAAGCGGCGGCCGTCTGTGAACTCGGATTTGAGGCTTATAAGTTCCGACCTGCGCTTGGTCCAGCTGAAGATCTTCGGACAGTTGAATTGATGAGGGAGGCGGTGGGCCCTGATGTGGGACTTTGTCTGGATGCCCATGCTTGGTGGAGGATGGGTGATCATTCCTATTCGCCCGCCATTGTGGAATTGCTCTCTGAAGCGATCGCGATGCATGGAGTCACTTGGTTGGAGGAGCCCTTGCCAGTAGAGGATAGAGATGGTTATGCCAGGTTGAAAGCGATGAGTTACATTGATATTGCAGCGGGCGAGCATGAACAAGATTTACTCGGATTTCGTACCTTACTGGGAAGAGACTGTGTAGATATTGTACAAGCGGATGTTTCTCACCACGGTGGACTTTCTGGGCTATCCAAAATTATTGATCTTTGTGAGCGTCGTTATGCAACCTTTGCTTTTCACAACTGGGGAACTGCCTTGGAAACCGTTGTCGATGGATTGATTGGTTCCTGTTTTTCACGGGAAACAGCCCGATGGTTGGAGTATCCACAGTACGCTCATCGGGATGCCCGGGTAATGTATCCTTTTCCGCTCTCGGATGAATTGGTTCCGGATGCACCC
>JBMYOA010000191.1:0-3308 GCA_049598825.1 Opitutales bacterium
GATGCTCATGTGGATGGTTTTTATTACCGTCCCCGGACGGATTTGGAGACTTTAGCCGAGCATTCCAAGGGATTGATCGCTTTCACCGGATGTATGCAGGGATGGGTTCCCCAAATGATCCTTCGTGGAAAAGAGGGCGAAGCGGAAAAAGCGATGGGGCAGATGATTGATATTTTTGGGAAGGAAAATTATTTCGTCGAATTGCATAACCACGGGATTGAAGAGCAAGCCCAGTTAGTCCCCGAGCTTCTCAAGCTAGCTAAGAAATTTGATGTGAAAGTGGTGGCATCCAATGATGTACACTATGTAAAGGGAGATGACTGGGCTCCTCATGATGCCTTGCTCTGCATCCAAACGGGTTCCAAGTTGGATGATCCGAACCGGATGCGTTACGAGGCCCGCGAATTTTACCTGAAGTCGAGAGAAGAGATGGAAGATCTTTTCAAGGAGGCTCCCGAATCCATCACCAATACCTTTGCGGTCGCGGAAATGTGTGATGTGAAGTTGCCCTTTGGGGAAAATAACTACCCGGTTTTTACAATGCCTCCTGAAATCACAACTGAGATTAAGGATAATGTTGAATACCTTAAGCAGCAGTGCATTGAAGGAATGCAGGAACGGTACGAAGCTGAATACTTAGAGGAGGAATCAAGGGACGATGATTCTGACGAAAAGAGGAAGGAGCTGAGCGAACGCCTGGATTATGAGTTGGGGGTGATTGCCAAGACAGGGTTCAATGATTACTTTTTGATCGTGGCCGACTTCATGCGCTGGGCTCGCGAGCAGGAAATCCCGGTGGGACCAGGGCGTGGTTCCGGGGCCGGTTGTCTGGTAGCATATCTTCTTGGTATAACGGATATCGATCCACTCAGGTTTGGCTTGCTTTTTGAAAGGTTTCTTAATCCGGAACGGGTATCTCCGCCGGATTTTGATATTGATTTCTGCATGCGCCGCCGGTCCGAGGTTATCGAATATGTCCGGGAAAAATACGGACGTGATTGTGTGGCCAACATTATTACTTTTGGTACCTTTGGGGCAAAGATGGTGATGCGGGATGTGGCCCGGGTGCGCGATTTACCTTACGCCGAAGCCGATAAACTGGCCAAAATGGTGCCGGATGATCTTAACATTTCCCTGGATGATGCGATTGAGAAAAGTCCGGAATTTAAGAAAGAATACGAAAATAATCCGATTGCAAAACAGATCGTCGATACCGGCCGGGTGATCGAGGGAATGGTGAGGAATGTGGGTACTCATGCGGCTGGCGTTATCATTGCTGACCGTCCTTTGAAAGAATTGGTGCCACTGACTACGCAGGATGGAATCCTCACAACTCAGTATCCCAAGGATCCGGTGGAAGAGTTGGGTCTTCTGAAAATGGACTTTTTGGGTCTCAAAACCCTGACCGTGATTTCGGAAGCGGAAAGCCATATCCGCCGAAAAGAAGGACTCGAGAAATTCCGGGTAACGGAAGCCCCCCTCGAAGACGAAGCCACTTTTAAACTTCTCAATGAAGCCCGGACGATTGGAGTCTTTCAGCTCGAATCCGATGGCATGCGACGTCTCTGCCGGCAGATGACGATCTCGAATGTCGATGAGATCATTGCCCTGATTGCTCTTTATCGACCCGGACCGATGGATTGGATTCCTGATTATATTAAGGGCAAGGAAGATCCATCGACTATCCAGTTTCCGCACCCCTTGCTTGAGGATGTATGTGCCGAAACTTACGGAGTGATGGTGTATCAGGAGCAGGTGATGGAGGCTGCCCGGCGGGTGGCAGGGTACACCTTGGGTGGTGCGGATATTCTACGACGGGCAATGGGCAAGAAAAAGCCCGAGGAGATGGCCAAGCAGCGCGAAATTTTTGTCAAGGGAGCCAAGGAGACCAACAGTATCGAGGCAAAGAAAGCCAACGATATTTTTAATATTTTGGAGAAATTTGCCGGCTATGGTTTCAATAAATCTCATTCGGCTGCCTATGGAATCATCAGTTACCAGACTGCTTACCTGAAAGCGAATCACCCGGTCGATTTTATGGCGGGTGTTCTTGCCTGTGAATTGGGGAATTCGGATAAGCTGGCTCATTTCATCGGCGAATGTACGGAGATGGGAATTTCTGTGCTCGGCCCGGATGTGAATGAGTCGGGAGAAAATTTTACTCCTCTAAAAACCGAAGACGAAAGTCTTGGGGCCATACGTTTTGGTCTTTCTGCGGTCAAAGGAGTAGGGGATGTGGCGGGTAAAATCATTGTTGAAGAAAGAAGAACAAACGGGGCCTTTGAGAGCTTTACAGACCTGGTCGAGCGGGTGGACGGCAAGTCGGTCAATAAACGGGTGCTGGAATGTTTAATTAAGTCTGGCGGGTTCGATGCCTTGGCCGGTAACCGGGCTGCTCTGTTAGCAGATGTGGACCGGGCGATGGGCGAGGCACAACTCCGGCGCAAGGATCGGGAAGCAGGACAGTCGAATCTTTTCGATCTGATGGGGGGGGATGATCAAGGGGATGCGGCCGAAGCCAATGATTTTTCGCCGACACAGTCTTTGCCTGAAGTTCCGGAGATGGAAGAATTGGATAAACTGAAGCTCGAGAAAGAACTGCTTGGCTTTTTCCTTTCGGGCCATCCTATCGATACGCTTGGTGGGCTGGGGCCACTTTTTGACACCATTCAGCAGGAAGATCTGGATGAGCTGGAAGGCAAGCGGGCTTACCGTTTATGCGGAGTGGTCGCTGAAGTCGAAAGGAGATATACCAAAAAGGATGCGAAGCCATGGGCCCGCTTTACCCTGCTGGCTAAGGAAAAAGATTTCTCGTTCCCCATGTTCCCCGAGGCATATGAGCAATATGGAATGAAACTCGAGGAAGGAGCCATCATGGTGGTGGAGGGAGTGGCATCGAACCGGGATGGTGAGGTTCGGGTAAATGCCAATGCCGTGCTTCCCATCGATCAGGCTCTTTCCAAATGGGTGGAGGAGGTAACCTGGTTAATTGATCCTGACCATGAGGATGCTTTAAGCTTTGCGAAAGAACTTTTTGCCAAGGGAGAGAAGGGATATGGAGGTTGCCTGATTCGTCTGGGAATCGCACGGGAAGGAGAAGATTCTGGCTTGGTGGCTGAAGCGGACGATCGGTTTCGCATGAAAATGACCGTTGATTCCTTCAAGGAATGGAGGGCGAAATCTTCGGTTCGGGCTGCTCGAGTGAAAATTGTGGAGCCAGAATTACCCCCTGAAAGAAAATACGGTAATCGCAAAGGGTGAGATTAATCATTCTTCTCCCTTGACCCATTTGCTAAGAATGATACTTT
>JBMYOA010000192.1:0-3285 GCA_049598825.1 Opitutales bacterium
GCGAGCGTCAACCAGCGGCCAATATCGCTACAAAATCAGACACAACCACTGTTTCTACACTTCCTGAAACCTCCAGCCCTGATGTCAAATCGGATCCCGATCTTGACGAGGATGTTCCTTTCTAAAAACCACTTAACAATTTCACCCCCCACAAATTATGCCTACAACTGAAATTTTACTTGTTGAACCAATCGAAAACCTTGGATCTGAAGGTGATATCGTCAAAGTCCGTCCTGGTTACGCCAGAAATTTTCTCTTTCCACGCAAAAAAGCTTTACCTCTCAATCAGGCCAACAAAAAGAGGCTTGATGCTCTTAAGGTTGCCCGGGCTGCAAGAGAAGCCGATGAAATTCAGGGAGCTCAGGAAATTGGTTCCAAACTTAATGATGTTTCCATAGCAGTAGCAGTAAAGACAGGGTCCGGAGGGAAACTATTTGGCTCTGTTACTGCCCAGCAGCTCTTGGAAAAATTGGACGAAAAAGGATTCAAATTAGATAAGAAACATCTCGTTAAATTTGTGCCAATTAAGGAACTGGGCCAGACTGAAGTCACCTGCCAATTGCACAAAGATGTAACGGCTAAATTCAAAGTCGAAGTAGTTTCTGAGAATCCAATCGAAGAAGTAGCAGAATAGGCTTCGTAGAGGCGATACTAGGTATACCTGCATTGTCTCCCTCATCTACAGATTTGACTGACCTTAAACCGGTTGTAAAAAAGGCAGATAAAAGTTCTCCGCCCCAATCTTTACAGGGTCGCCCTTTACCCAATAGTTTAGATGCTGAGCAAGGTTTACTTGCAGCTTGTATAGTTGATACTTCAGGGGAGGTAATCGGCAGATGCATGGAACAATCGATTAGCTCGGATCATTTTTATGAGCAGTCTCATCAATTGATATTTGAAGCCCTTCTTTTGCTATATAAGGATAATTTGGAAGCGGATGAAATTCTTCTTTCCGATAAACTCTCGGATTTAGGAAATCTCGAAAGAGTCGGTGGGCGTGATTTTATTATCAATTTAACTTCCCGCATCGAAACAATTGCCCATGCACCCTTCTGGCTCGATATTGTTAAGCAAAAAGCAATTTTACGGAAATGTATTTATGTTGCTTTTGAAATTATCGATGATGCGAATCAGCTGCAGGGAAATATTGACGATTTTCTTTCCGGGATAGAGCAGCGGGTCTGTTCCCTTGGGGATCAAAGTAATATTCGGGCATCCGTTCCATTCCGTGAGCCAGTTAATCACGCGATGGAGCAAATTCAAAGAATGCTATCTCACGAAGAGATGGATGGATTATTAACCGGGTACAAAGAATTGGATAACCTTACCAATGGTTTCAAGCCAGGAGAAATGATTGTACTGGCAGCACGTCCTTCTGTGGGAAAAACAAGTTTCGCCATGAATATCGTTGAAAACATTGCTTTTTCCAAGAGATACGAAGAAAAACCTAAAAATATCCTCGTTTATAGTCTTGAAATGAGTGCTACCTCACTGGCAATGAGAATGATTTGCGGAAGGGCCCGGGTGAACATGAACGATTTGAGAAGAGGATTTGTTCGCAAGGATTATGCGGAAAAGCTAAATTCAATAAGCAAAGAATTTCAGAAAGCTTCGTTATGGGTCGATGATACAAGCGGTTTGAGTATTAATCAGATCCGAGCCAAAGCCAGAAGACTAAAAATGAGAAATCATCTTCATTTGATTGTGGTTGATTATCTTCAGTTAATCTCTGGTGATGTCAAAGCTATGTCTCGGGAAAACCAAATTTCAGATATATCCAGGGGATTAAAGGCAATGGCAAAAGAATTGGATGTTCCGGTAATTGTTCTTAGTCAGCTTAATCGGGATTCTGAAAAAGAGAGACGCGATCCTCGCTTGTCGGATCTTCGCGAATCCGGTGCGATTGAGCAGGATGCAGATGTAGTCATGCTACTCGGAAAGCACCGTAAAGGTGAGGATATCCGAGAATCAGATCAAGGTGCCGACGAAGAGGGCCAAGGAGAAGACTTTGAGCCGATTAAGTTGTTGCTTGCGAAGCAAAGAAATGGTCCAACAGGAAATGTTGATCTTGCCTTCCGCAGAAAATATACGAGATTTGAAATTCTACAAGGTGAGCCACGCTTAAACTAATTTAATGAGATTTTTTCGTACATTTTTTCCCTACATCTTTTTCTTATTTGGACTGGTTCTATTATGGGCCCAGGTTTCACCCGATGGTAAGAAAATCAGTGGAATTGAAATACAGTTGGTTGGGCCCAAAACTTTGGGCGAATCTTTTATTTTACAGAATTTGCAAGTCGAGAAAGGAATACCTTACGATGCCACCTCCATTGACAAATCGATTCGTAATTTAATCTCTACCGGATCCGTCGAGGATGTAAGAGTTTTCTTGGATTCTGATAAAAGCGATGAAGATGAAGTGGCATTAATCTTTAAGGTTTGGACTAAATCCAGAATTGGGAAAATAGTATTCGAGGGAAACAAAAAACTCTCTGACAGAAAATTGGAAAAAACCATCTCTTTGAAAGAGGGCGATCTTTTAGACGAGGCAACTTTGAAAGAGGATCAAAACCTTGTCGCAGAAAAATACCTCGAAAAAGGCTATTGGAATTCTTCCATAGATGTTAAAGTTGACCGCGGAGATGGACAATCACCAGTCAGCATACAGTTCAACATTGTAGAGGGAGAAAAGAGAACGATATCCAAAATCTTGTTTGAAGGCAATGGAGCACTCGAAGCAAAAAAACTCTTAAAAGTGATGGAGACAGCGCCCTGGAGGTTTTGGAGGTTTTGGTCCAAAAGGTCAAAGTATCGTCCGGAAATCCTAGAAGAGGATCTCGAAATACTTCGAGAAACCTATCGTAATGAGGGATTTTTGGATGTTAAAATTGAGCAATCTTCAGTGAAGGTGAATCCGGTAGGCAAGTCTGACATTGAATTGGTTATCGGAGTGCAGGAAGGAAAAAGGTCCTTTTTCGGTAAACAAACAGTCGTAGGAAATGTATCAATTGGTACAGATGAGTTGATGGGCAAAGGTGAAAAACCCAAAATTGAGACAGGAGAACCTTATTCGCCAACCTTGCTTAGCGAAGAAAGAAACAGGCTCAGAAAAAAGTATGGCGAAAAAGGTTACCTCGATGCACGGGTTCGTGCCATTAGAACGCCAAATCTTGAGACTAATCAAATCGACCTGCGTTTTGAGATTACTGAGAATAATAAATTCACGGTTAATTCAATCAAAGTTCGTGGAAATGAAAAAACAAAGACTATCGCAATTATTCGAGA
>JBMYOA010000193.1:0-3276 GCA_049598825.1 Opitutales bacterium
CTGAATCCTGCCACAATTGCGGACAATGTTGGCGATAATGTTGGCGATGTAGCCGGCATGGGAGCTGATTTATTTGAATCCTATGTTGGGTCTATGATCGGCACAATGGTTCTCGGTGCTGCCATGGTTGCCGGGGCAACCTCTTTCACCGATTTTCTTGGCGGTCTATCACCTATCATTCTTCCTCTTATCCTAGGTGCCATTGGAATCGTCACTTCAATTTTTGGAACATTTTTAGTGAAAGTCAAAGATGGAGGAGACCCTCAAAAGGCTCTTAATACTGGAGAATTTGTTGCCTCCGCAATTATGATTGTCGCTTCCTATTTCGTTATAAATAAATTTCTCCCCGAAACCTGGGTTTATAACGATATAACTTACACTGCCATGGGTGTATTCTGGGCAACCATCATTGGCCTTATTTCCGGTTTAGCTATAGGATTCATAACTGAGCATTACACGGGCACCAACAAGAAACCGGTGCGTGCAATAGTCGAGCAATCCGTCACTGGTTATGCAACAAACATCATCTCTGGGCTTGGAGTCGGGATGATTTCTACAACTTTCCCGATTTTAATTATAGCGGCTGCAGTTGTCGGTGCCTATGAATTGGCAGGTCTTTACGGGATTGCAATTGCAGCAGTAGGTATGCTTTCTAACACTGGCATTCAACTAGCCGTGGATGCCTATGGACCTATCTCTGATAATGCAGGTGGTATTGCTGAAATGGCTGAGCTTCCTCCTGAAGTCAGAAAAAGAACGGACAAACTCGACGCGGTGGGTAATACAACGGCAGCCATTGGAAAAGGCTTTGCAATAGGTTCTGCGGCCTTAACTGCACTTGCTTTATTCGCGGCGTTTAAAGAAACAGCAGGTATTGATGTAATCGATGTATCTGCCCCGAAAGTTATGGCAGGTTTATTCATTGGTGCGATGCTACCTTTTCTGTTCAGTGCTTTAGCCATGGGTGCTGTAGGCAGAGCCGCCATGTCCATGATCCAAGAAGTTAGACGCCAATTTCATAATATTCCCGCACTTAAAAATGCCCTTGAAATCATGAACCGAAATGATGGAAAGCCAACTAGCGAATGGACAGATGACGAAAAAGCAAGTTTTGACGAAGCCATTGACGCAGCTGAATACGGGAAGTGTGTGGAAATTTCCACCCAATCCGCTATCAAGGAGATGGTCGCTCCGGGTATGGTAGCGATCCTTACTCCAGTTGCAGTTGGATTCGGCGGAGGGGCTACAATGCTAGGAGGAGTTCTTGCTGGCGTTACCGCATCAGGAGTTTTACTCGCACTTTTTCAATCCAATGCCGGAGGTGCTTGGGATAACGCGAAGAAAATGGTCGAAGAAGGATATGAAATTGATGGCGTTACACACGGTAAAGGTTCAGAAGTTCATAAAGCAGCCGTGGTCGGTGACACGGTCGGAGACCCTCTTAAGGATACATCTGGCCCGTCCCTGAACATCTTACTTAAGTTGATGTCAGTTGTAGCTTTGGTACTTGCCCCGTTCCTTTAATCCGAACGGCTAAATTAGCTTAGGAATTTTCGACAGCTTCAGCGAACTGGCTTCGCCCAAGGTCGTCGAGTTTATAATAAGCAGTACCTGCAACAAAAACATCAACCCCTGCGTCTAAACAGGGTTGGACATGATCTGGACCAACTCCCCCATCTACTTCAATTAAGAAATCAAGGTTCTGCTTTTTTCTTATTTCAGAAATCTCTTCTGCTTTCGACAAAACTTCGTGAATGAATTTTTGTCCTCCAAACCCTGGAAATACTGTCATAAACAAGACTAGATCAACTTGATCTAAAAAGGGAATGAGACCATTGATCTGGGTATCAGGATTAATCACAATCCCGTTCTTAATCCCTGCTTTCCTTATCTTACTCAAAGCACTTGAGTGATCATATTGTGGTTCCAGATGAATACTTATAAGATCAGCTCCTGCTTTAATAAAAGGATCAATGTAACGGTCGGGTTGCTCCAGCATAAGATGAACATCAAAAAATATAGAAGAATGATTTCTAAGGTCCGAAACCGTTTGAGGTCCAAAACTAAGATTAGGGACAAAATGACCATCCATGATGTCTAAATGTATCCATTTTCTCCCATCTTGATCGGCAAGCATAAGAGAATCTCGGAGATTGGCATGATCTCCTGCTAAAATCGATGGTGCTAAAATTTTTTCTCTGTTCATGTTCTTAACTTTTATGAATGCATTGAATTACATCTCTAGCCATCTTTTGCCCTATATCTCTTGCCAATGAAACCTGAAGTTGGCTATCCCCTTGGTGCTCTAAGCCTGATATATGCGATGATGCTGATGTAAAAGAATAATCACGCTCCAAAATTTTTTCCCCGTCACTCTGCTTGATCACTAGCATCCGTGCAACAATCCTTGCCCTAAAAGATTTTGCCACGATCGAGTCATCGGACTGGAAGGACTCGGGGGTTAAGCGGTAGTCACTGAGTGTGATTTTTACCACATAATCGGTACGATTCCTGGTATTCGAACCAAAGACTTTAATCTCAGGAATCTTAAAGAATTCGTCTTTTACAATTCTTTTTACAATGGGCGTAAATTGGATGGCTTTAGAATTATTTTTGAAATGCAAGGAGAGACTGCATTCTCTCGATTCATCTGTAAACCCAGCCTTGTAGCTACATCCTGATAGAAGGAAAAGGATGAAGAACCACGGTAGTAAAACCTTTTGAGGTTTATTCATTCGCAGCACGCAAATTTGCAATCTTTTGTTCTGCTTCTCTTGCCGCGGTGGACTCTGGTGCCGTTGTTATTGCTTCATTATAAAACTGAATTGCCGGGCCATTTCCTAATTCACGCCAACGAGTAAGGTAAAATTTGCCAAACTTTTCCACATATTCACCCACCTCTACTTTACTTGCAGCAAGAACCTGCCTCATTTCTTTTCTTCCTTTTTCCGCATCCGCTTTCCTAAGTTTAGTCTCCTGAAGTCTTGCCTTATAATCTTCAGCATTTTCGTGGGGGCTTTGGCTTGGGGCTTGATTGTAGAGAATAAGATAGTCTTCAAAGAAATTCAATGCCTTCAGGGTAGCTCCTTGATCATAGGAAGGACCAGCAACTTTACTCTGGTAGATGGTGGCCAAAAGATAATAGGCTTTTTCCCCAAGATAGTTTTCAGGGTATAGATTGACGAGACGATCAAGTGCGTCTACCGCCTCATCCGTTTTTTCATCTTTAATAGAAATTTCTGCTAATGCCATAAGTGCACGGGGGGCAAATCTTGG
>JBMYOA010000194.1:0-3269 GCA_049598825.1 Opitutales bacterium
ATTGAGAAAATTGATCCACTGATCAAACAGGCTCTGAAGGATGGGTCTCATGCCGTGGCCATCCGTGCAATTTGCCAGAAGATCAATTTGGAGGGAGCCATTCAGGGGAATAAGGCCGAGGAAAAGATTGCCCGGTTGGAAGAGGAGATCACCAAGGCACCCGAGGCACTCAAGCCAATGATGCGAGCCGTTCTTTCCAACTGGTATTGGCAGTACTTTCAGCAAAACCGTTGGCGTTTTGCTCAAAGGACACGGACGGCTGAGGCTCCGGGAGAAGACATCACCACCTGGGACTTGCCCCGGATCCTATCAGAGATTGATAAGCAGTTCCAAAAGACCCTTTCCTACCATGAAGTTCTGAAGAAGCAGGCCATTGGCGACTATGACTTTCTTTTGAATAAGGGGAATGTACCCGAGAGCTACCGTCCCACCCTTTATGATTTTGTGGTGCACAACGCCTTACTCTTTTATTCTGCCGGCGAACAGGCTGGATCGAAAGCCCAGGATTCCTTTGTTCTTTTAGCCGACAGTCCGGTCTTCGCATCCGCCAAGGATTTTATGGCATGGGAAATCGATTCGGAAGACGATGAATCGCCCAAGATCAGAGCGATTAAACTTTATCAGGACCTATTGAATTTTCATAAGAACGGGGAAAATAAGGATGCATTCATTGAGGCCGACCTTCTCCGTTTGCGTTATGGGTACAATCAATCTTTTGGAGAGGAGAAAAACGCCCGATACAAGGCTGCACTTAAGCGTTTCACCCAGAAGTGGGCCGAACACGAGATGTCTGCCCGTGCGATGTACCGACATGCCGATGTGCTGCGGGGCGAAGGTGAGCTTGTGGAAGCCCATAAAATGGCTAAGCGTGGGATCTCGGTTTTTCCTGAAAGCGTGGGAGCCAAGGAATGCAGGAACCTCATTAACCAAATCGAGGCCAAGTCCTCATTGGTTAAAACCGAGCGGGTGTGGAATGCTCCATTCCCGGAGATCCAATTGCGTTACCGAAATCTGACCAAGGCTTATTTCCGGGTGGTTTCCTATGACTGGGTGACTTACATGAGAGAGTCGAATCGTCATTCGGAATATATTCCTTCCAATGAAAGGAAGCAGTGGTTAGCGAAGAAACCGGTAAAGGAATGGTCCGTCGATCTTCCACCGACCAAAGATTTTAAGGAAAGAGTCGAAAAAATCACTCCGCCCAAGGATTTGAAACCCGGATCCTATTTTCTTTTTGCCAGCTATGATCCTGAATTTAAGGAACAGGAAAATGAAGTTAGTTACTCAAGTTTCTGGGTAAGCGACTTGTCTCTGATCGTGCGTACGCTGAGAGGTTCGGGGAATTTGGAAGGTTTTGTATTGAACGCAAACACTGGCGAACCGATCCAAGGAGCAAAGGTTCGTTTGTGGAAGCGTGAGAATAATCGTAAAATCGATCTTGAGCCGGTTAGCACCGATGCCAACGGTCTCTTTAGGATAAAGCACGCACGTGCCAGTATTAGGGTTCTTGTCTCTCATGAGGGGCATACACTGTCATCGAAAGATCTTTTTTACGTTTATCAAAATAACAATCAATACAGGCCAAGTGAACGCTCGGTTTTCTTTACCGACCGGAGCCTTTACCGACCCGGTCAAACCATTCGCTATAAGGGGGTGTCCTATCATATCGATGAGGAAAAAGACAATTACAAGGTAATCCCCGATCGTGACCTCACGGTGGTTTTTCGTGATTCCAATAACCAGGAGATTGCCCGGACCAAACACCGGACAAATGACTATGGATCCTTCGAAGGTAGCTTCACTGCTCCGCGTGACCGTCTCATGGGTAGGATGCACATTCAGGTTGAAGGTTCCAATTCTCCAAGGGGGTCGGGTTATTTTAATGTGGAGGAGTATAAGCGGCCCAAGTTTCAGGTCACAGTGGACGCCCCGGCGGAGCCGGCTGTGCTTAACCGCAAAGTGAAGGTCCGTGGTTCGGCCATGGCCTACACTGGAGCGGCAATCAATGATGCGCAGGTCAGGTATCGCGTTGTCAGGCAGGTTCGCTTTCCGCCCTGGTTGCGCTGGCACTACTGGTGGAGACCTCTTACGGTTGTAGCCCCTGAAGAGATTGCACAGGGCACCGCCCGCACCGGAGCGGACGGCTCCTTTGAGGTCGAGTTTACCGCCAAACCGGATCCCGGGGTTCTGGAGAAAGACGAACCCACTTTCCGCTACACCGTATATGCGGATGTGGTGGATGCCACCGGTGAAACCCGCACGGGTGAGACCAGTGTAAATGTTGGATTTGTTGCCCTGCAGGCTTCCCTCTCCGCAGAGGATTGGCAAACCGCGGCCAAACCGGTGAAGGTTTCCCTCAAGACCACCTCACTCGACGGAGAGGGACGCATTGCCAAAGGATCCCTAAAGATTCATCGGCTCAAGGAACCAAAGAAGGTCCAAAGAGCCAGCCTTGGTGAGCCATTATATCCCACATTCCACCGGGGTGGACTGGGTGGTGGGTACAAACCCGAGCCCGATCTTTCCAAAACCAGTTCCTGGGAACTGGGTGAAGTGGTTGCCAACCAGAAATTCACCACTGATGGGGATGGGAATAAGGAATTATCCTTTAAATTGAAGGAAGGTGCTTACCGTGCAGTTCTGGAGACGAAGGACCGTTTTGGAAAGGAAGTCAAAGCACTTCTGCCAATTCTGGTTCTCAATCCCAAAGCCAAACGATTTGGTGTAAAGATCCCCAACCATGTTGCCGCATCCACTTGGCGGGTCGAGCCCGGGGACTCGTTCAAAGCCATTTGGGGAACCGGTTACCGCAAAGGGCGTGCCTTCGTGGAGATTGTTCACCGGAAAAAAGTTCTTCAATCCTACTGGACGGATGGGAAGGCGACTCAGGCAAAAATCGAACAGAAAGTCAGCGAAGCAATGCGTGGGGGCTTCACCTTTCGCGTAACTTATGTTCGTGAAAACCGGGCCTACCTGACGGACAGACAGGTAGAGGTTCCCTGGACGAACAAAGACCTCGAGGTGAAGTGGGAACGCTTCACTTCCAAACTTGAACCGGCAGCCAGGGAGACCTGGACGGCGGTAATCACGGGCCCAGATGCCAAAAAAGCGGTGGCTGAGATGGTTGCCACCCTCTATGACGAATCTCTGGATGCTTAC
Source organism: Opitutales bacterium (assembly GCA_049598825.1). GTDB lineage: Bacteria > Verrucomicrobiota > Verrucomicrobiia > Opitutales > Seribacteraceae > Seribacter. The sequence goes on from JBMYOA010000194.1 coordinate 3,160, forward strand.
CAATCCCATGATTGGCAAAAGACATTCTCCAATCTGTTTCGCAAAGAATATTCCTACTTTAACTCTCACTTTCAAAACTCATCCTTGAATTTACGAACCTTACAAGGAGG
>JBMYOA010000195.1:0-3261 GCA_049598825.1 Opitutales bacterium
AAAGCTCCACCCTTTTTACCTGCCCTTCTTTCGGGTGACCCCGAAATTATACCATTAAGATTGGGGTTACCCTGTGCATTAAGTGCGGATTGACTAGAAGCATTATCATCCAATGTCCAATGAGCAACCAAGTCGCTGGATCGGTAATTTGCATGAACCAGCGAGAGATTTCTTCCACCACTGGAGTTGGTATCGCCCTCTACGATAGTTCCTTCTGAGAATAGAGCAATACGACCGCCACCTCCTGCACCTGCCAAACTGGCATCACCCGATGCATCGCCACCCTTGGCTTCAATCTTACCCAGATTTGAAATGCTTGCAGCCTCAATACGAATTGCACCACCGGAACCACCCGCACCTGATCCATCATAATGCGATGTGCCCGTTCCGCCATTTGCAGTAATCGAAGCATTTTGTTCAAGAACGAAGGAGCCTCCTGCAATCAGCGACAAGGCACCACCACCGCCGCCCGCATTGCCGCTACCACGAATCGCATGCCCACCGCCGGAGCCACCAACAAGATCAGTGATTAAATCATCCCCATAAGTAAGGCCTGGCACACCTCCACTGAGCCCACCTGAACCCACACCTCCATAACTTCCACCTCCAGTGGACTTGCCAATTTCATAACCACGTCCACCACCGGGGCCCTGCCCGTTGAGGGCGGGATGTAAATTGGCAAAGAGGTCTGTATTGCGCAGGCCCCGACCCGAAGCCCAACCACCGGGTCCCCCTCTGCCTGAATAGATTCCCTGCTGACCACTGGCCCCATTTAAATTAAGATGAGAACCGATATTGATATTACCATCAACGATAATCTCCAATGAATTCTCACCCTGAACACTGACGACTACATCGGAACCAATCGAGAGAGAAGCAAAATGGAAACGACAAATGGAATATCCATACCTAAAACCTCCAACTTCAATGTATTCGGATGATAACTGACCCTTGCCCCCAATTCCAGAACTGTGATGCCAGGATCCGCCCGAATCAAAAACAAGCGTGCCCGATTCAACAGATAACGGTTGTACACCATTAGCAGATTTTTTGCCGATAAATAAGGACCCTGGAAAACCCGCCGCCCCATCTGCATTGGCAGTGCCGCCATTTAGATTGATCATTCCCTGAACTAGGTTTCCATCTGCCAGCAAGGCGACACGACCTCCACCCCCAGCTCCGCCGGCATCACGCAAATAAGTGGAACCAGGTTCCCGCAAATCTGCTCCTGGTGCATCTCCACCTTTTACTTCGATAAAGCCAAGGTTTTCAATCTCATCTGCTACAATTCGGACGGCACCTCCAGAGCCTGCACCCCCGGAAAAATTTGCTCCAATGGTAGGATTCACAAAGACCGTGCCACCATTCATGGAAATTTTCACACCTGGCTGGATTGTAGCTTTTCCATTTACAATGAACTCAATCGCACCACCGCCAGCACCAGCTTCGCCTCCATTACCCAAGCCTCCGCCAGATCCACCCATCAACAAATCAAGCCCACCACTTCCATAGCGGATACCGGCAGGCCCTGACGCTCCGCTGCCGCCTTCTCCGGCAAAAGAGCCACCACCTCCAGTGATACCGCCTGCTCCTGTCGAGCCTAAGCTCTCCCCTTTACCTGGCCCCATTCCTCCGGCAAAGCCACCCAATGATCCACGGCCCATTCGAAGTCCCTTTCCGGGATCGTCTGCATAATAAGCATCGTATCCATCCGTAAGAGTTCCAGCAGGAAGATGAGGCAGAGCAGGGGAGGGCGAACCAATCAGGTTCTTCGCCACGGTAAGGTTTCCGTCGACTTCAAATGAAAGTGCATTAACTCCTGTCAGATGAATGTCCTCAAGATTCTCGCCGAAAAGCAAATTCTCCGTTAACTGAAACTTGGCTTTTGCCATTCTCCAGGAAGACCCATTGGGAGCGAGGTAGGTGTAAATACTCATGTTAGCGTCAACAACCTTTGTTTCTCCTTCTCCATTGTTGCGGTCCCAGAAGATACCTGCATTCGTACCATATTCGTCGTCACCGGTGTGAATCCTTAGAATTCCCTGATCAAAGCGTAAGGTGGAAAAGCTACCGGCATCTGACCAGGCAGTCTGTCCGTTACTCGTTTCAAAACGATAAAAATAGGTTTTACCACTGTCCAAACCATTAAGATTAGCCTCAAATGCACCCTGATTTTGGGCCCCCAATTCCAAGCTGTGGTTCCAATCAATTGCGTTCGTGCCTGCGTCGGCCAGTCCGTAATGAATACTTACCTCGTTGGCAGCTCCACCGGCATCGCTAAGTAATCCGCGGACACGAGCCCCACGGCCGAAAACTTCGAGCACCTCTCCCGATGAAATAACCGGTGCAGTAAGGCCGTCACGAATACTAAGATTTAGATTTACCGTTGTCGTACCTTTTCCATTCATCGCCGCTAGAGAGAAGGAAATATTCGAAACCGCATCGGTAGTATTCCCTTCCAATATTCCAGTTGCCGCATTTAAGGATACTCCTGTTGGCAAAGTTCCACCTGACAAGGTATACTCGGAGGCAGGCGGATTACTCTTGATCTGAAAGCTAAAAGCTTGGCCTCTTACCACAGTTAGATTGAGATCTGCGGGCAAAGAGGGCGGTAATTGATATTCCAGGTCATAAGTGAATAATTGCCCAGCATCCCGTTGGTTTGCATACTCATATGCAGCCCACGCAGAACTGCGTAACTTATTGGAAACACGCACTTCGTCTATAAGTCCGGAAAACTTGCTGGAATCATCATAGGCCGCACCCAAACGAAGATCGATACCTGAAGCAGTAGACACGGTACCGTCAACGGAAGCAGAAGACGAATCTACTTGTTTTCCATCCACAAAAATCCTGGTTGCATTCATATCAGATCCATTCCCCGGGTACGAAATAAGCAGGTGATGCCAGGTATTTGAAACCGAGGAAAAAATTCCCTGTCGAATAGCCCCACCTCCAGTCATTACTTTGGGTCCATTCGTTTCCCAGGAGATTTCCCAGCGGTTCGTATTATCGCCCCAAACTAAAAGTGGACCACTCGTATCGACAGAACGTAACCAAAGGCTAATTGTTCTAACCTCGTCAGTGAGCACTCCTTTGTAATTGGTAGCTGATAAATAACCCGATGATGAAAGTGATAAGGCTCCACCAATCAAACCAGGATCTCCAGTTGTGACCGTTCCCACAGAGCTGGTGTCATAACTGTTATTTGAATCGTCCAAGGTATCATCAAGATGCCAAACTGCGTGATAATCAGACCAA
>JBMYOA010000196.1:0-3226 GCA_049598825.1 Opitutales bacterium
GTGAACCGCTCACCGCTTTCTCTTTCCATGATTACTGTGCCGTCCGGCATCGTAAAAGTAGAACGGATTGGGTCTTGGGCTTGTGCGGACGACGGAAATACATCAAGTAACCGTTGGGCTGCGTCGGCTGGACTTGACGCTGGAGGCCGACCAAAGAAAGATTCTGCCGTTACCGCAGAAGGTTGAGCAGTATCTGGCGTAATGCCTTGTGGATCAATAGCAGGGTTCTTGGTAGAGCCAACGCTACCACGACCGCCACTGGAGCCACTTCTAAAAATAGAAAACGGATCTTCTGGGCCACCCGAACGTCTTTCTATCCCACTCATCTGGCGATCTGGTGCGTTGAACGGATACGCTTGAGTGCCGTCGGCTCTTGCCCGTTGACCAAATGTAATTTCCGGGTATTGGGTAGTGGGTAGTGTAATGTTTTCAATGCCAGGAACAAGCTGGGTAGGTGCAACGGGGGCAGTATTGATTCCTTGATTCCCTAGTCCCAGCCCAGCGACTGCCGTGGGGTCAAATGCTTCCTCTTCCTCTGGGGTGCCGAGAAGGTAAGATTGGGCTAGTTTGGAGAGGTTTTGGGCGTCGCTATTAGGGATAACGTATCCGTCTTCTCGGGGAACTACTATTTCAGGGCCACGCTCGCCTACGACATAAGGCTGACCTTTTTTTACAGGGCCGCCGTATGCTCGGAACCAATCATTAGCGGGCCTCTGAAATGGAGATTTTTCAAGACTGCCTATCAGAGATTCATTTGTGGTTGAGATTGTTATAGGGTTCGCTCCCCCGATGACATTACCAGCGGCAAAACTTCCAGTTGAGGCGGGACTTAACTGGAAGGTCGAGAGTCCTCCAGAATTCATCTTCATTTCAGCCTGCACATCCGCTACGCTTGTATAAGGATTGGACAATGGATCAGATTTATACTTATCCTTCATTTCCCAGTAATAATCGTAGGCTTGTTTTCTTAAAGCCCTCTCTTGCCTTCCAGTAAGCGGCTGGAACGGCTCGGCTTTAATAAAGTCTGAATCTTCCTCTAGTGTGCCGAGTAAGTTCAAGTTCTTGTCGATGTAAGGGATTGAGGCCATAGTGATATTATATCATAGGGGTGAAGGGTCTATGTGTAAGTATAAAAATCGAGACTATCAATTTCAGCATAATGGGAGAAGTCGCTATAAGCTGTTAAATTAGTCGCATCTGCTGTTCCACTATACGCATCCCCAACTCTAGCTTTGCATACAAAATCTATACCGCCTAGCGTTATATAGTCGTAATCAATAGTTTCATAAGTGCCATCAAATCTAGCACTTGCTATCGAGCCAATTTCTACTGATGCAAATTCATCTACATAAGTAACAGCATCTGCTGATATTTTGTTTTTTACTCCATATCCTAAAAAATTATTACCTGATTTCAATACTACTGGCACAATACCCAATCTCATTTCATTAAATTCATCTTCTGTTGAGCTATATTCTGTATTGCTGTCATAAAATCCCAATGGAACCTCAGTTAAACATACCCTTTGTAATGGCTGCAATTGGTCTGCATCAGGATCAGGATTTCTGCTATTTGTTACGCTATCAACATTGTAGTCCGAAGGTAAATTTACTGTGCCGGTTATTTGATACGCATTCCAGAATAATTTCATTGCGTTTTTCAATGAAGTATTAATTTGTGATTGCGTTGGTGATCCAGTGTCAGTTTTCTTAAAGCCGCCTAGTGTTACCCAATGGTCGTATTCATTACCATCTCCACGATCTAAGACATCTACTGTCTCTAAACAAAACGGGAACCCGTTACCGTTCCCTAGTGCTGTGAATGAATCCGCAGTTGGCATTATGATGAAACTGGATCGTTAATTCTTCCTTGGATGGATGCGTAGTAAGGCTCACCATCTACACATATGATCGCTCGAAATGCTTCTTGGGGTTTCAGTAATGTATCATCCGTTGGGTCGTGGACACCGTAATCCGCTGGGTCAGCGGTTCTAGTTATTTTTTGTCCCGCATCATAGAACGGATCACCTTGGGCTTGAGGTAACGCACTCAGCATTTGCTCTTCCGTGAATCGTTCACCTGTTGGACTTCCGTTATGGAACTGTCTATATGTTCCATCGTGCATCCTATCGAAACGAATACCATTGTCTTTACCGAAGGCGTTGGAATCCCTTCTAAGGGATTCACCGCTGGGACGGTTTTTTTTATTTTTGTCCATACTAAACACTCCAGGTTATTACTTCGTAATAAGTTGTGCCATCTAAGGTAGTTAAGATAGGCCGAGATTGTCTTTTTATAATTCCAGTTGTTGCATATCCTGTTGCTCCGCTGGCTCCAGTTCCAATGCATTTTGTCTGACGGGTAGAAGTAGCGGTGTCGGAGCTAATTACATTACCACTAACTCTTGGGGTTGAAGAAGAAGTATAGGATATTGATCCAGTTGATGAACTTGAAGTTAAATAACAACCTGGATATGTTTGTATCCTAGAGGATGCACTAAAATTTTTCACGTATCCAGTCTGGGTAACCACCGCTGTCGTGCCAGCACTTACAGTTACACCCGGCCCCTCCGATAGCTGGACATTGGTCGATGTTACCGAGCATGAAATTGCACCAATATCATAAGCCAAGCTTGCTGTATTGGGAGGGTTGTCAGTTACTTCAACCGTTACGGTTGCTGCTACTCTTTTTGTTTTAGCTGGTGTAACTTGAGGAACCGCAATCGTTCCTGATTCACCTCCCGCTGATACACTAACTGTGGCACAATTTACTGTTCCTGGCACGTCAACTTCTACAACATCCTTATAGGTTTGTTTAGTGCCTGTAATTGTGCCTTGCAATGCGGTTTTTACATATTTAATGTAACCATTTTCGTTGTCTTCGGATTCCGCAACAAGTGTCCCAGTAGGAGTGACTGCGGTTCCCACTGACTCAACCGTGACGTATTGTGTTCCGGGGATATTAACTGGACCAGGTCTAGTTGATGTTCTAATTTCTCCCTCGCCCAAAACGAACGTATAGCGTCTAGTGGGTATGCCATCCACATTACTTTCTTCATCCCCAATTTGAACACCGCCAATATCAGAAGTAGGTGTTCCATTAAAAACTTCTACTACTTCAGTTCTTATCTTACCTGTCGCGCTAGTGCCAGAATTACGTTCAGTAATCGTCCTTGAAAGGACTACATCTTCCTTCAAAAAGGTGAACCGCTTAGTAGGAATACCTTC
>JBMYOA010000197.1:0-3218 GCA_049598825.1 Opitutales bacterium
AAAACAGGTTGATCGTAAGCCCGCAAAAGTCTCCTTTTCCGATTTGCCGGCAGGCCAAGGTTTTCAGGTTGAGATGAAATTACACGCAGGCGAAGACGACACAGTACTCCCCAAGATCGATCAACTGATCGCAACCTTTGATTCGCCGTAGAGATTATCTTTTTGAATAGAACCATCAAAAGAACAAACCTCGAAATGAGCGTGAATACATCGCTTTTTTGGAAACAATTTCGATATTCGAATCATTAGTAAATATGGAAAAAATGATTAATCGATTTTTTGGCTCAACAATTTGGAACTTCACAAAAGCGTTCGCGTCTATTTGGGGTATCATGGCAATGATGGCAACCCTCATAGGAGCTGAGGCAAAAGCTTTAAAAGCTTCCAAGCCAAACATCATCGTGATTATGCCCGATGATATTGGCTATGGAGACATTGCGAGCCTCGGTAATCCAGTTGTTCAGACTCCCCATATTGATTCTCTGAAAAGCGAGAGCCTGCTGTTTACCCAATATCACGTCAGTCCCCGGTGTTCTCCGAGTCGGGCAGTTCTCATGGGTGGGCGTCATGAATTTATGAGTGGGGTGACTCATACCCAGCACGGGCGCGAACGACTGAGCCTGGACACCGTAACCCTGCCGCAGGGTCTGCAAAGCGCCGGCTATACCACCGGGCATTTTGGGAAATGGCACATTGGCAGGGAAAAGCCCTATCGCCCAGAGAATCGCGGATTTGATGAAAGTTATGGCATAGAAGGCGGCGGCACGCCGAAACTCTCTCCGACGATCTATCACAATGGTGTCCGCCAGAAGAAAAAAGACGGTTACGCGACCGATATGTTTTTTGAAAAAGCCTTTGCATGGATCGATGAGAAACGAAAAGAAGAGGCTCCTTTCTTTGCCTATATCGCCCCGAACGATCCTCACGGTCCCTTTACTGGGCTCCATAGTGTGCCCGGTGACGATTACAAAAAGTATCTGGGCAAGCATCCGGCAGTCAACGAAGACACCGCGAAAGTTTATTGGATGGTCGAGAATATCGATCGCCATGTCGGCACGCTGCTCAGCAAGCTTGAGGAATGGCAGATCGCGGAAAACACGCTTCTGATTTACATTGGAAGTGACAACGGGAACTCAACGGGGTGGAGAGTTTACAATGCCGGAATGAAAGGGCATAAGGGGCAACCCTATCAGGGTGGAACACGGGTTCCGGTCTTCTTCAGATGGCCAACAGGTAATATTCCTGCGGATGCTGAATGCTCTGCACTTACCAGTCAGATGGACATGATGCCGACCCTTCTGGAAATTACCGGTGCTCCTTTGACTGACGAAATCAAGCAACAGGTTGAGGGGCGCAGTCTGGTTCCCATGCTCAAGAACCCCGAGGCCGATTGGGAGGACGACCGGCATTTGGTTCACCATGTGGGTGCCTGGGCACGGGGGCAGGCCGCCCAATCAAAACACGCCAGAGTTTCCATCCAGAACAAACGATACACCCTGGTGAATAACGAGGAACTTTACGACCTCCAGACTGATCCCGGCGAAACTAAAAACATTATCGCTGAACACCCCAAAGTTGTGAATAAACTGCGAAAAATATACGACAGATGGTGGACCAAGGTTCAGCCGAGGTTGGTTAATGAAGATGCCAAACAGCAGCCTGCAGATGATCCTTACTTCAGTTGGAAATCTCTATTTGATGGCAAGACTTTCGAGGGTTGGGAGCAACTTGTTGGAAATCCTAAGTTGAAAATTGGCAATGATAAGTACGATTTTATTTGTTACGATAAAGAGTTAAAAAATTTCGATTTGGGCTTTAAATTTAAAGTCAATTTTGACGATACTGATTTTGATTTTGGAGTCTTTTTTCGTAGTCAAATTGATTCCGAAGTTCAAACTGCCAAAGGTTATAACTTGGATTTGAGTTCAGTAGCTGGAAGTCAATCTAAGGTGGATTTGTTTTTCAACGATTCTGAGGTGACTTTGACTTCCGGTGTATCAGTTAAAATCTCTAGCAAACAATGGAATGACATTAGAGTTGTTTGTGCAGGAGGGAGGGTTCAGGCTTGGCTTAATAATCACAAAATTGCGGACCTATTTGACGGTGAAATTGCAAGCCATCCCAAAGGCAAGGTCGCATTCTACACTGAAAGCAAGTTTGCCGATCGTGTAAGCCTTAAAGATTTACAAATTAGAGAACTCCAGCAACCGCTTATTGCCGATGATGAATGGGATCATTTGCTAGATAAAGAATTAACCAGGTGGGATGTTGCCATATTTGCCCCAAGAGATGAACATACTGATGACTTCACTTTTCCAATCTCCAAAAACGATGAAGACGCGTTAGCGGCTTGGGAATATGCTTATAAAAATAATAAATCCTTTGAAATTGGAATCGATCTTACCCGTGAGTTTTCAACTTACATAGATGAAAATTCTGAGCTGATTTTGAAGTTAGACGGTAGAGTTAAAGGTTTCCTGGCAACTTCTAAACCATACAAAAACTATCACTTCCAGGCCTATCACCGATGGCCGAGAGACAAAAGTAAGGGCGGCAAGGGGGGCATCTTTTATCATGCCAAAGATTTACGTAACAAGGGAAATCCGCCCAATCTTGAGTACCAGCACGCCTATGGCAATTACGGCAGTCTAATCCCACTTATGGGTTATAGTTCTAATATGAGATCCCTGGACCCTCGAAACAAAGATGGAAGTGCCATTATCACAGAAAAACAGAAAAGATTCTATCGTGTTGATTATGACCCCAGGGGCGAAAGACTAGGTCTAAAGCCAGTACTCGATAACAAAGGAAAAATCCTTCACAAGGGTTATGGCTTTAGAAGTTTCAACACAGAAAATAAACATGGTGAATGGAACTTGGTTGAGTATTATTGCTATGAAGATGAGACCATTCATTTAGTCAATGGCCATGTCGTTTGTGCAGGGGAAGATATGCTTGATGAAGAAGGCAAGGCACTGACTCAGGGTTTGATACTTTTGGAATCAGAATGGGCTGGAGGTGCTTACAAAGAGGTGAAAGTCAGACCCATTAAAGGATTTCCGGAAGTTTATAAGCATGAAGTTGGATTTTAAGTGGAGCCAACAAAATATTTGCTCGGTGAAAAAAGTTCTAATTAACACCGACCAACAAACCGATTAACAGCAAAAAATTAATCAATGATTTATCATACCGCCTATTTTTGGCTCAAACCGAACTTA
>JBMYOA010000198.1:0-3211 GCA_049598825.1 Opitutales bacterium
GTACTATCCCAAATCTGTATCTGAGGGACGCCTCGAAGGTAAATCCCACTATCAGCACCAGCCACCGTTTTATATTCAAGAAGGAGTTCAAAATCTCCATAGTTTTTATCTGTCGTTAAGAACAGACCCTTTCCATCATTTACTAGTTCACCATTCTCAACAGACCAATGTTTATGGATATCGATTTGACTGGCTTCCCATTTCTTTTGAAACTCATCAGTTGAAAGGCTCATCCATTTATCAGGGTCCTCGGTTTTGGCCCCCCACCAACCATCGAGGTTTTCTCCATTAAATAGGGAAACAAAGCCGGAAGGAGGCTTCCCTTGAGAAGTTATCAGGATTGCAGCGAACGAAATTAGTAAAAGGCAAAATGTTTTCATTCGTTTAGTAAGATGTGACACGGTTTTTCAAGCAAGCTGAAAAGAAATAAGTCAGTAATCTCACCGAAGGAGGATGAAGTTTTACTTACATCCAAGTCTCTGATTTCCATGAACTTAAGAATTAATTTTGTGGCTGACTTGGAACAATATCATACGACTATTAGCTTATTTGCCGTAAAGCTTCATAACTGGCTATGCCTACAGCAACGGCCAGATTCAAAGACCTCAGTTTGTCATTATATTTGGGTATTTGTAGTCTAGAGTCGACCCATTGGTGAATAAAGTCTGGAGCTCCATGCCCTTCATTTCCGAATAGCAGACCGTCCCCTTTTTTAAATTTCACATCCCAAATAGTCTGTTTTGCATGAGTGGTCAGAAGATGAACCCTTGAAGGTCGCAATGGATGTTCAAGAAAATCATCCCAATTCTTATGTTCGATAACATCAAGGTCTGACCAGTAATCCATGCCTGCCCTCCTCAGGTTTCGATCATTAATTTCAAAACCCAGAGGATGTATTAAATGAAGCCTGCATCCAGTGAATGCACATAGCCGTCCAATATTTCCGGTATTTTGTGGAATCTCGGGTTGATGGAGGATGATGTCGATCATCTGTGTAGCGATTTTTTAAGTGCCTGTTCCGCTTCTCGATTCGCCACTCTTTTCTTTAAATCCTGTCTTTTATCCCGGTGGTTTTTCCCTGTTCCGACAGCTAATTCGCATTTCACTAATGCTTCTTTGAAATAAAGACGCAGTGGTACGATTGCCTTCCCTGCCGCTTCAATCTCGATCCGTAATCGCTCAATTTCCTTTCGTTTAAGGAGAAGTTTCCTTGGTCTTTGGGTTTCGTGATTCTGGTCTCCGCCGAATTCGTACTCTGCAATGTGTGCATTAAAAAGAAAAAGTTCTTCTTTTACGATACGAGCGAAAGATTCAGAGATTTGTGCGTTACCTGAGCGAATTGACTTAACTTCAGTACCTCGAAGTTCGATTCCAGCCTCATACTTATCCCCTAGTGCGTATTTGTGTCTCGCCTTTGAATTAGTGATGTGAGGCAGTTGACTACCTGATTTTTTTTTGGCTGACATTACAGCCTCCTAACAAGGGGAATGAAAACTATTTTTAGATTTCGTCTTCTTCCTGCCATTCTTGGTAGGAAATTTTCCCTTCAATAATTTCTTTAAGGGCAATATCTTCAGGCTCAAGTTTCTCGAGAGATTCAACCAATGCTTTACTCCCATGTTTAAGTTGCTTGGACCTCCTCGAGACCATATTAATTAAAGTATTAGGGTCATTAACGATTTGTTGGGCTTCTTTTAAGTATTCGTCTCTCACGGCAGTAGGAATGAATGGGTTTAGTTCAGAGTTAGATCAAAAAGGATCTTATTGGAAAAATTATTAAGGATTATGAAAAGTGAAATTATGATGGCATGTACAACATTCTCCAGCAAAGCGAGGGCTATAGAGTGTTGCCAGAAATTGATAAAAGAAAAGTTGGTGGCTTGTACTCACGTGACCGGACCAATAACATCGAACTACCTTTGGGAAGAAGAACTGTGCGAAGAATTGGAATGGAAGGTTGAGATGAAAGCATCAGTTGAAAATATTGGTAAAGTTGAGAAAGCCGTCTTACAGCTACACGAATATGAGTTGCCGCAGTGGGTGACATGGAAAATATCTGCCAGCCCTGCATATGGCAGTTGGGTTAATTCAGGGAATTAATCCTCAGGTTTTGTTTTTACCAATGATACTACCCGGTCTCCTTCCTTCCACTGACCTCTCTTGCGAAGTAGTTCAACGCGTTCAAACCTTTTAAGAACATTTCTATTCTTTGAAAGCCCACCAGGGGGTTTAAAACTTGGGTGCCTGCTCATAAGAGTGTTAGTAATAATGGTTAGAAATCAAATTGACAAGAATTTTGTCAATTGTTTCAGGCAGGAGCTCCTGCAGGTTGGACGCCCGGATCAAGGTCATCTTCTTTGGATTCTTCTTTTTTAGATTCCTGATCCGATTCGTCGGCACTTTCATCAACATTTTCTTCCGAAGAGTTTGACGAGTTAATGATCGGGGAGATGATTTTACCCTGCTCTAGGATTTCATGAATGTGTTTACCCTCAATGGTTTCATGCTCAAGAAGAGCTTCTGCCGATGCGTGAAGTGCATCAATGTGGTCTTCAAGAATTTTCCTGGCACGGTTGTATTGATCGTCAATGATAGTCTTGATCGCAATATCTATCTTTTGGGCAGTCTCCTCGCTGTAATTTTGTGCCCGGCTTAGTTCTTTACCAAGAAATACTTGGTCCTGTTTGTCTCCAAAGGAGATCATCCCAAGTTCACTCATGCCCCAGTCGCAGACCATACTTCTGGCGATGTTGGTAGCCATGCGAATGTCTCCTGCAGCTCCACTCGTAATATCGCCAATTTCAATTTCCTCTGCCGCCCTACCCCCCATTGCACAGCAAACTTGGTTCAAAACCCTACGTTTGCTATGATTGAGAATATCTTTTTTCGGGGTAAACATGGTGCTACCCAAACTTTGGCCGCGAGGAATGATGGTCACTTTATGAATCGGCAGAAGACCATCATCAATTTTTGCCTGAACAATTGCGTGACCAGCCTCATGATAAGCAATGATCTTGCGGTCTTCATCGTCCATTACCCTCCTTCTTTCCCTGCCAAACGAGATTTTCTCTCTGGCATCATCTAAGTCAATACGCTCGACAACTTTCTTTCTTCTGCGTGCTGCAATAAGAGCACCTTCATTTAGAAGATTAGCCAAGTCTGCACCGGAGAAACCTGCGGTTGCCCTGGCGAGAGATTTAAGCTCCACATC
>JBMYOA010000199.1:0-3199 GCA_049598825.1 Opitutales bacterium
GCCGAAGCAGCTGAGTTTGCAAACTTGGCTGCCGGAGTTGTAGTTGGAAAAGTTGGAACCGCCACGGTATCACCAGAAGAAATTCTTGGTTTGGTCAACTAGATGGCTGAAAATAAGGCACTTTTTCTCGATCGCGATGGAACATTAATTCGAGATGCTCACTACCTAAAAGACCCTAAGAAAGTTGAGATTATTCAAGGGATTTCTGAAGCACTTTATGAAGCTAGGCATTTAGGGTATCTACTCTTTATGCACACGAATCAATCCGGAATTGCCCGTGGTTATTATGACTGGTCGGATGTTCATGCATGCAATAAAAAAATGTTCCAAGACTTCGGTTGGCCAAAAGACTTTTTTACTGAAATTTGTATTGCACCGGAGGAACCAACTGCTACCGAGGGATACCGAAAGCCATCTCCAAAGTTTGAATTTGAAATGATTGAGAAGTTTGAGCTAGACCCGCAGAAATGTTGGGTAGTCGGGGATAAATGGATCGACCCACAAACTGGCTTGCAGGCATCAATGAGGGGAGCACTTGTCAAAACAGGAAAGCCAATCACTGTTGAATTACAAAAGCAGGCGTATTCCGAAGGAGTTCCAATTTATGAAAATATCGCAGAATTTGCAGAAAAAGAGATTTTGTTAAATGTCTAAAAACTCTCCGAGTTCCTGGGATCTGAAAGATAGTCATCTACATTCGGACTGTCGGATTTTTGAAGTTTACAAACAACGCTTTCGCCGAAGATCTGATGGGGTGGAAGGAGATTTCTTTGTTTTAGAGACGAATTCCTGGGTCAATGTATTGGCGGTTACTCCGAGTAGGGAATTGGTTCTGGTACGGCAATTTCGATACGGAACTCAGGAGCTTTCGCTGGAACCACCTGGAGGTGTGATTGAAAAAGGAGAAGATCCCATTGAAGCAGGTTTACGAGAATTAAAAGAAGAAACCGGCTTTGTCGGAGAGAAAGCAGTTTTAATAGGTAGTGCTAGACCGAATGCTGCAATTCTTTCGAATCAATGTCACTTTGTACTGGTTGAGAATGTCATGAAAACCGCAGAACTTGCATTCGATCAACACGAAGAGCTGGTTACGGAGCTGCATCCTCTCGCAAATCTAAAGGGATTAGTCAAAGAAGAGCAAATTACTCATTCTATTGGATTGAACGCAATTTTTAGATTACTTCTCCATCTCGGAATCTAGGCTTTGCTTCTTTACCTTTGAAGTATCTTAGCTAGAATAGAACCTTTTCATTATGAGTGACTTACTCAAAATTCTACAAGAAACTGCTGATCCCGATTCTTCCAAGCTCGCGAAAATTCTCGATCTTTCGGAAGAGGATGTGGAAATCCAATTAAATGAACTAAAAGAGAGTGGAGTATTGCTAGGTTGGGTTCCTCTTCTTCACCCCTCTAAAAATTCAGCCAATTCAGTTAAGGCAGTAATTGAGGTTAAAATAAGTCCAGAAAGGGAAGGAGGTTTCGATCGTTTAGCTCATAGGATCTCGAAATTCGATGAGGTGGAGGCTTGTCACTTAATGTCGGGTGCCTACGATCTGATGGTCATCGTCCAAGGTAAGAATTTGCATGCGGTTGCCTCCTTTGTTTCCGAGCGACTTTCAACCATTGAAGGTGTGCTTTCGACGGCTACTCACTTTCTACTCAGGTCATATAAAGAGCATGGTCACCTTTTATCACAAGAGGCAGACACAACCGAAAAACCCCCTGTTAGTGCTTAAAGGCAAATGAACCCGCAGGAATACATTGCCGAACATGTTCAAAATCTTCCCCGTTCAGGGATCAGGGATTTTTTTGCAATTGTATCGGAGATGCCTCAGGCTATTTCTTTGGGTATTGGCGAACCTGATTTCATCACACCATGGAAAATTCGCGAAGCTTCCATTTTTGCACTCGAGAAGGGAAAGACTTCTTACACCGACAACAGAGGTCTACTTTCTCTTCGCCAAGAAATTTCTACATATGTCTCTTCCTTTTTTGGACCTGGTTATGATCCTCAATCAGAGATTTTAGTGACCGTTGGAGTTTCGGAGGCGATCGATATCGCTTTACGAGCAATTCTGAACCCGGGAGACAAGGTACTCTACCATGAGCCTTGTTATGTTTCCTATGCACCCAGTGTTAGTCTTGCTTTTGGTGAAGCCATTCCTGTTGGTACTGTTCCCGGAAATTCTTTTTCGCTGGACCCCGAGGCTTTTGAAAAAGCATGGCAACCTGGCTGTAAAATTCTTCTGCTTAATTTTCCTACCAACCCAACCGGAGGAACCGCAGATAAGCAGAAGTTGGAAAGGCTCGCAAAATTTGCCGTGGAAAAAGACCTCATCGTGATTAGCGACGAAATTTATGCGGAACTTACCTATGAGGGAGAGCATGTAAGTATCGTCGATCTTCCTGGAATGAAAGAAAGAACGATCTTGCTTCATGGTTTTTCTAAGGGTTTTGCGATGACTGGTTTTAGGGTAGGGTTCGCATGCGGTCCCGATTGGCTGATTGAAGCTATGATGAAAATTCATCAATATTGCATGATGTGTGCCCCAATTTTGAGTCAGGAAGCCGCCATAGAAGCACTTCGGCATGGGGTTGATGATGTTATGCGGATGCGTGAACAATACCAAAAGCGCCGCGATTTCATTGTTCGCCGATTTAATCAAATGGGATTAGATTGTCACTTGCCGAGGGGTTCCTTTTACGCTTTTCCAAGTGTTCAGTCTCTTGACATTAACGAAGTGGATTTCTGTCACCGCTTACTGCGAGAGCAGGAAGTTGCAGTGGTTCCTGGAACTGCTTTTGGTCCTCATGGTAAAAATCATGTGCGGGCAAGCTTTTCCACATCATACGATAAACTGGTCGAAGCGGCTGATCGCATTGAAAGATTTGTCGAATCTGTGCATGCGGAAAAGAATAATGCTTCCGCCGCGGTTTAATATTTTCACTTAATATATCATGAGCGGACAGGTAAGTGTAGCGATTGTTGGAAGGCCAAATGTGGGTAAAAGTCGTTTGTTTAACCGTTTGGCGGGTAAACGTATTTCAATTGTTCATGATCGCCCCGGGGTAACTCGCGATGTTGTGGTTGCTGACTCGCCTGATGGTTTTGCCCTCATGGATACGGGAGGTATCGGAATGTTGCCCGAAATGACCCCCAAAGAAATTCAGGATGCTACCGAGGATCAGGCAGAATTTG
>JBMYOA010000200.1:0-3195 GCA_049598825.1 Opitutales bacterium
GTTTCACATCCTATGAATCACTGGGAAACTGTGGTTCTGTCTCTCTCCCCATTACCTACACATTGGCATGCGAACAGAACCAGGACTTTCTTACGAAGAAATCAGCATTACTTGGAATAGGAAGCGGTCTTTCCAGCCTCATGCTTGCCCTGAATAATTAATGTCTCTTCCAGATTTAATTCGAAGAGAGTACCCATTCCAGGGCCATCATTACCTCCTAAAGAATGGTTTTAATATACATTATTTGGATGAAGGAAGTTCTGAAAACTTACCTATTCTTTTTTTGCATGGAAACCCTACCTGGTCGTTTTTTTATCGTAACCTAGTCTCTTCCTTAAAAGACCAGTTTAGATGCATAGCCCCTGACCACTTAGGATGCGGTCTTTCGGAGAAGCCATCCTCCAGGGAATTTGCTTACAACCTGGAAGGTCATAGCAGTAATCTCCTCGAACTGCTTGATGCATTGGAAATCAAAAAATTTAATTTAATTGTTCATGACTGGGGTGGTGCAATCGGGCTTTCAGCCTTAAGAGATGATTTTTCAAGAATCAATAAATTGGTGCTTTTGAACACAGCATCTTTCTTATCAAACGATGTCCCGAAACGAATTCAACTATGCCGCATTCCCCTAATTGGCGAATTCTTCGTCCGTATGCTTAATGGTTTCGCAGGGCCAGCCTCGTGGATGGCAACCACAAAAGGACTATCTGCTTCAGTTAAAAAAGGATTTCTATATCCATACAATAACTGGAACAACAGAGTAGCCATCTGGAATTTTGTGAAAGACATACCTCTCGAAAATCATCATCCCACCAAACAATTTCTTCAGTGCACTGAAAATGCTCTAACAAACCTTTCTGATACTCCGATATTGGCATGCTGGGGGATGCAGGATTTTTGCTTCCATTCAGGTTTCTTGGAGGAATGGCAAAAAAGGTTACCCAATTTACAAACTCTTACTTGCGAGAGTGCAGGACACTACTTACTGGAGGATTCTTTTGATCTGTTTCATGAAAGAATCAAATCCTTCCTCAGCTAATTGGCTGCTCATGTGCACTTGCAATTTCCTTAATTCAGTGCTGAATTAAATTAGTGGATCCAAAAAAGAGCAGGCTTCGCAGTCGTGAAGAAAGGGGAGGGAATGTTGTACCCATTGATGCTTACGACAACACTTCGCGGGCATACCGAAAGGAAATTCCTAAGCGGGCAGAGACTAGCTTCGGCTTTTATCTTACCTTAGCGGTTTGGGTTTTTATGGTTATCTTCTTGTTTTTCATTTATGAAATGGCGGTGGAGACATGGGAAAGGCTAAAATAAACATGCCCTCAGCAAAGACCGATGAGGCAGGATTTATAATTCCGAGAGTCGCAGATCAATTTTTCGAATTCATTGCTAAGGAAAGAAGGCTTTCAGTCTATACTTCCAGAAATTACCAGCACGCTATCATTGCTTTTTTCAAATGGTTATCGAAATCCAACCAAAACATAAAAATTCAAGATGTAGGCAGAATGGAAGCCCGTACTTATTTAGTGGAGGCCCAGCACTCACTTGCGAAAACAACCCTACGAAATCATT
This sequence comes from Opitutales bacterium, assembly GCA_049598825.1. Classification (GTDB taxonomy): domain Bacteria; phylum Verrucomicrobiota; class Verrucomicrobiia; order Opitutales; family Seribacteraceae; genus Seribacter. The sequence continues at coordinate 1,576 of JBMYOA010000200.1, forward strand.
TCTCTGCCCTCAAAGGTCTTTTTCGCTATGCGCAACAAAGAGGGATTTGCGATTCAAATCCATTTGCCAACCTAACATTGCCAAAGTTAGAGAAAAACCTTCCCAAATTCCTTTCTGAGAAACAGGCTAAATCTTTATTACAAGCCACGAATTCATCAAAAACTGAAAATTCAAAAACCGAATTCATTAAATTCCGGGATCTTTTGATTCTAAAAATTTTATATGCAGGTGGGTTACGTGTCAGCGAACTGGTTGCATTAAATTTTTCTGATATCGATTTCACGAAAGCTACCTTACGGGTTTCCGGCAAAGGGGGAAAAGAAAGAATATCTCCGATAGGTGGCAATGTATTGCAGGATATTGTTTTCTTTCGCGATAATCATTGTAAGATTTCTTCTTACGATTCTCCGGTTGTGATTAATCAAAATGGAAAGAGACTCAGTGTAAGATCCGTCCAGTTGATTCTTAAGAAAAAGTTAAGGCAAGCCAACCTGCCTGAGGACATTTCACCCCATAAGATAAGGCATTCCTACGCCACCCATTTGTTAGACCGAGGGGCTGACTTACGAGCAGTACAGGACTTACTGGGGCACGCTAGCCTGTCCACTACCCAAATCTATACTCATCTTTCCGTCGCCAAACTTAAAGAGACTCACAAAACTGCACATCCGAGATCATAAAAGTATCCATCGCTTTGCTAAAAAAGGTTTTTCTTACTAAATAGCCTTTTTGCTTGCGGATTTGGTTCCTCATTCTTCTATTTTATTTAAACTATGAAAACTATACTGCTATCATTTTCAATGATCCTTGGATTCTCCTCATCCCATGCGGATACGATTCATTTTGATTTTAAGGATCCCAAGAATGTAAATAACATTATCTTCCAAATGGATGCCCCCCTTGAATCGATCAATGGATCAGGTGATGGAATTAGTGGAAGTGTTAAATTTGACCCCGAAAAACCGGAACTTACCAAAGGGGAAATCACTTTAGTTGCTAATAGCCTGCATGTTGGTAATCCTGTCCTCAAAGAGCATATGCATGGTAAAGATTGGTTGCATGTGGAAAAATTCCCTTCCATTCGCTTCTCGCTCAATAAATTGAATGATATCAAAAAAGATGGCATCCATTTACTTGCAAATGCACATGGCAAAATGACGATCCGTAATATCACTTTGGATATGAAGATACCCGTCAAATTAACTTACCTGAAAGGCATGCTGGAGAAGCGCAACCGAGTAAAAGGAGATCTTCTCGTTATCCGGTCCAAGTTTTCAGTTAAAAGAGACGATTTCAATATTCAAGCTGGTCAAAATTTAGAGAAAGTAGCCAATGAAATTGAAATATCTTTAAATGTTGCAGGTGCTGCTCCTTTTTAATAATTTAAAAACTTACCCCATGGGAGAACCCCCATTCTCCCACCCCATTAAGCGGGAACGTTAACGCGTTCTCGCTTTTTGGTTTAGTACCCGTTTTTGTCCCTCTCTCATTCATGACCTCGCAAAATATCCATCCTATTCAAGACCGCTTACTTGCAAGAACCGTAAGAGAATCTTCGAACAAGCATAAAGGGGGCGTCTTTTGGTTATGCGGTTTATCAGGTTCAGGTAAAAGCACCCT
>JBMYOA010000201.1:0-3158 GCA_049598825.1 Opitutales bacterium
CGGGCACCACTTGGTTTCAAGGCGATCAAATTATTAATATCAGTAAAATAACGATCGTTCGGTGCCTGTTCGTAGCCCATGGCATAAAAACTATCGATCGCCTCGGTGTCAGGTTGATTTTCCAGGGTTGCCCACATCGAATAGGAATAGGATTCTTTCCCCAGTGGATTAAGAGAGAAGGATCGGGGCACCTTGATGTATTGATCACCGCCCCCTTGTAAAGAGCGTCCCGCACCAAACTTACCAACTGGTGCTGTAATACCTCCGACATTTATCGCATGGTTCCGAAATAGAGATGAATCCGTCATTACATCGGTCTCACTCATCGGACGAAGATGCCAGACACCACGATACCCAGAGGCCCAGGTCGATCCATCAGTTGAAGTGTCCGGGGAGGTTTCAGCCAAGAGAGGATTCCCCCAATAAGCAAATATCGATTTATCGTTAGCCAATTCAGCAATTCTCACCCAAGCCACCAGCGAGTTAGTCAGTCGATCAATGGATTCGATTTCATAAGGTAAATCGCGGCCTGTCTCATCATAAAACCTCAAATCATTACATTCTACCGATGCAAAACTATTAAGACTAAAGTTTGCATCCATCGTAGGGCTCATTTTCACGAGCATAGGGAAGTCATGAAGAGTCTCGCTACCGGAGTATCCGGAAAGACTCAACTCGACTGAATGGGTGAAACCAGAAACCTCGGAAATTCTTAGGGTGACAATTTCCTGACTTGAACCAAAAGCATTTGTTGCGGTAACCGTAATATTATAGGTACCCCCCTGTAGTGGAACTCCACTGATCTCCCCAGTGGAAGAATTTAGAGTAATTCCTGCAGGAAGCCCAACCGCTGAAAAAGTGGAGGCAGATGGAAAGACCGAAATAAAATATGAGAATGGATGATCGTTATCATTGGCATACCCTTCGCCTTTTTGATTGGCCAAAATAACAGGAGGACCTTCGACCGAAGCAACGGAAAAGAAGTCACTAGAAGAATCAGGTCTTTGGCTTAAATAGGAAGCCTTGATCGACTCCGGGGATTCTATGAATAATCCAATCCTGAACTCATCCACCCAACCATTCCACCAAGCACCTCCAAGTCTACCCGAGCCGAGCCTAAAACTTTCCACCGGCCCGCCAATTGGCCGGGTTTTATTAAAGCCTTCCATGAAAAGCTCCCCGTTTTTATAAATTCGCATGATGCCGAGTTCCACATCCTTTTGCAGAGTCCAATAAATCCACGCACCCAAGTAATTTGAGTCCTCTTTTTCAATGCGGTCATACTGGTCACTCATACCTGCATCCCAATAAAAACGGGAATTTGACCAGGGGAAGTGTACATTTAAGTGACGCCCCAGAGCGGAACCTGACTCAAATAAAGTAGAGTTGGTAAGAGTTGCAAAATTACCATGAGTCCAGAAGGAAATAGTCAAATGATCGGTACCTGCAGGAGGATGAGAATCAAGCGGCAATTCCAGATAATCATTACTACCGTCAAAAGAAACGGCTTTCCCGATTACTCCGGTTACCCGCAATTCATCGATATTGTGAGGTGTTGCATGATAACTAGCCCTTGAATCTCTGACCAAGGTGGGATCATTCCCGTCCATATGCCAGACCGCACGATACTTATCCCACACTGTACCGTCGCGACAATAGGAGGGCTGCTCCCCATAATTCGGGTTTCCCCAGATGGCCCGAATGGATGTATTAGCATCCATTTCGTCGATCAACACCCAAAAAGAAGAAGTGCCATTTCGATTCCATTCGATCGGCTCATATGCAAGTTCCGTTTTTCCATCCCCGGTAAGAAATCTCAGATCATGTCCGTATCTGGAAGCAAACTGTTCATAACTAAAGCCTGGGACAGATGAGTTGAGCTCCACATAAACGGTAAAATCATTGATCTGCTCAGATTCGGTGTAACCAGGAAAAGTGATCGAAGACCCGTAAATCCAGGGACTGAAGTCTTTGATATTAAATTCGATCGTCTTCGAGAGAGATCCGGCCGCATTTGATGTCTCAAAAGTTGAAAAATAAGTCCCCATAGAGGAAGGCATTCCTGTTACCAATTGAGCACTGGCATTCAATTCAAGACCAGGTGGCAATCCATTAGCCAAAATCTGATTAGCCGGTCGATTGGTGGGAAGAGGAATGCTTACATTCTGATCGAGCAGTAGAGTGAAGGGCGACGCCAAAAGAAGTTCAGGACGGTTCTCAAAGACTGGCTTGCTTGACTTGTAAGGGTGACCCGATGGCATGGGCTCGGTCAATGCCCACTTATGGGCAAGATAACCCTGCACCCTTGACACATCATCATCCGAAAGGGCAGAGTCATAAATAATAATTTCGGCAACTTCAATATTGGAGTGGGAAACAATCGATCCATTTTCATGACGAGCGGCAATGACAAGATCATGATTGGGAGCGGGTGCGACGGAACCAGTATCCAAAACCTGAAATTCCAAATTACCATCAGCCCATTGAGCCTTTCTCACCGCAGACTTCCGTAAAGACCAAACATGGGGCTCCCCATTAAATGGAGTACCTCCGGAACGATCGTCCCAGTCAGATGTTCCTCGAATGGTAAAGGCTGTAAATTCAGTATTAACACGCCTGAATTGCCAACCCATTCCACTACCACCACGCTTGGAAATAATTGGACGCCAAGTGCCTGTATTGTGCCCTTGAGCAACGATAAAGATGGTTCCGTCCTCACCAAAATCAAAGACATCCGAATCGTTGACTCTCAAGTACTGACTATTCCCGTCAAATTTTAGAGTGGTCAAATTATTCCAACGATTAATCTGCAGACTCGGGCCATTTCCATTTCCTGCGTGACGATTACCACCTGACTTGTCTCGCCAAAAATCAACCTTACCTCCATACGGTTCGTTCGAAGCATTTCCATCTGCATCAATGTCTGAAGAATCCAGCCACAGAAGCATATCTCCACCGGCAACTGAGTCAGATCCAAATTCAAAATCACCGGTAGAAAAAGTTGACACATCAGACCATGAAATCCCGGCTGAATTTTCAGCTAAGATTCGGTAGTAAAAAACCTTGCCACTGGTCAAGCCACTGAGTGGAAATTCAAACTCACCGAGGGTTTTTGCTCCTAGCTGCTGAGATTGGTCCCAACCGGATGCAGAAGGATC
>JBMYOA010000202.1:0-3157 GCA_049598825.1 Opitutales bacterium
AATGCACGATGTATTAGAAATTCACGATTCAGTGATTTATAAGTTCGGACATTTCCTTCTATTCTGTAGTTCAAGCCTCTCCCTTTTCCTTCCGATAGCTTGGTGGATTTTTTTAATAATTTTTCGTTTTCCTTTCGGGCAGTGTAAGTGTTTCCAGCACGAAGTTGGGCCATGGAATAGTCCGCCTGAATACTCCATTGTTGAGGCTCCGCGGGAATTCCGATGAAATGCATCCGATCCTCAAATTTAATTCTGCCAGTTGGTTTGAGTAGCTTGGCCAAAAAAGAGGCTTTTTTAGGGAGTATCCTTCCTTTGATTAACTCGGGATGGCATGCGTTAGAAATCAGAGAGAGTTGATTATGATAGGATTCAGTTAGCTTTTTTTTGCAATTATCCGGATGTTGGGCAATTAATTCTTCTTTCACTTTTTGGAATAAGGGATGATTCTCAGGAAGGTGTACATAAGCAGCGGTAAGTCTGGCCAGATATTCGACCAAAGAGTCTTTCGCCTGCCGATGAATCGTTAACCAATTTTTCCCGTTTTCCTTCAAGAGTTTCCGGTAACTCGGATTCCATTTATTTATTTCAAAATGATCATGTTTTTTTTGTTTCAGGTCCCTTGCAATATTCAACTCGTTTAATAATTTTTCCGAGTTGGGATGGGCAATAATTTGATCTGTTGCCGAGGAATGGTTTTGGAAAACGAATCCCAATATAAAGCTTAATACGACAAGTTTGATTTTCTTCCGGTTCATGGTCTGATTCATTTAATTTCTTAAGCTTGTTTTGATTCTTCCATGAGTTTTTTCATCATTTTTTGAACTTCCGGTATAAGTTTGATCACTGTAGAGACCTGGTTTTTGTCAGCCAGGTTTCTTGATTTGTCACGATAGGTCTGACTTGCGGAAAATTCAGTGGCACTTAATGTGGCACTTGCGGTGCCGTAGGGATAACCGTTTCGTACATCAAGTAAAAGTGCGTTGGCGAAACCGGATGTTTCTATTTCACGGGATGGGACAAAATATCCGCCAATAATCGTCCAGTTCGCAACAGAAGAGGCAAGCTTAGTTGTTTTTGTCTCGGAGAAAACTTCGTAAACAAGTACATGGTCCAAGTGTTGTCTTGCCGCACCTAGACGGACTTTACGGAATATATCAGAAGGGGTGTCCTTTGATTTGCCATTCGTTTTTCGAGGAGTGTAGACCATTTCGGCAATCATTGGGTTTACGGGAATGAAATCGCCAAACTCATCACCCATCGCACTTTTTGCTTCTTCCCATGCCTCGACTTCCTGGGCTGCTAAGTTTGTTATTCTACCATTGAAAAGTTTTACTAAACCGATCCTAGATGGAAACTCCAGGGAAGGTTCAATGCTAGCTATTGCCTTAAGCTCTTCGTTCAGATCGCTTGCGTTCGTTTCATTCGCATCGTAGTCAGCGTAGTGCGACAAGTATTTTTTACCGGATGTCATTTGAACGGAATGAGTCTGGCAACCTATTGATGCCAGGGATAAAAAAATTATAAGTCCTGCCTGTATAGTTCGAGTTTTCATTTTTTGGATATGTTAATTTGTTAAAAATTAGATCGTAATTAACAATTATCATGCCAGCTTTATTTCATTTATTTAAATATATGATTGTTAGGGCTTTATGAGAAAGTATTGATTTTGTTTCAACTTTCGTATTTCATTAAATGTTACCTTGTGTTACATAATTTGTAATATGGATAAGTTGAAGCTGGATTTCTTATTAGAAAACATTCATTCCCTAGCTTTCGTTAATCCGTTCGCAGAACAAAGGGATGAAATTGAAAAGGCAATTCTTTGCCAGATGGGGTGGACTGAAAATCTTCAAGAAACAAACTCAAAGTTTACGAAGGAGTTTAATCAGGTACTTTATTGGGTTGAGCAGGGAGAACAATCACTCCTTTCGGGTATGGTAAATGGTTATGAGTCGTCTGTAAGGGCCGAACAGATGGCATCTTTGGCATATTTTTCTCTCTATCATGAGCATGTGGATGATTTGGATGCTTTAATTGAATCCAAGGAATCAGATTCGATTTTAAATCGAAAACTATTTAGAAAAATAGAATCTGGTATTAAACGAAGAAGATCTTTGGTCAAGGGAGCTAGAAGTGCTCTTTGGGAAAAGCCTGAGCATCTTTTTGCCTGCTTTTATCAATTGAGGAGAGCCTTTCTCTGCCTTTTCAATCAGATCGTAGGATGGAGTGAACCCATGAGGGCACTGAGGGTTAGAGTGTGGGAGAGTGTCTTTACCAAAGATATGCTCAGTTATCAGCAGTGGATGCATCAATCCGTGGGGAGGTTTCCGACTTTAATTCTTGGTCCAACCGGTTCAGGGAAAGAAATTGTGGCCAGAGCAATCGGTTTATCCAGGTTTATTCCTTATGACGCCCAAAGTGGGCAATTTGCATCCAATCCCATTAAGAGTTTTTGTCCGGTCAATTTGTCAGCTTTAACGGAGACCTTAATTGAATCAGAGTTGTTTGGTCATCGGAAAGGGTCCTTTACTGGTGCAATGCGTGACCACCCAGGGATTTTTAAAACAGCTGGTCAGCATGGAACAGTCTTTCTCGATGAAATTGGAGAAGTGCCGGAATCCATACAGGTGAAGTTGCTTAGAATATTACAGTCTGGGGAATTTCAGGCAATCGGCGGAGATTCGCCTTCTTTTTATGTGGGGAAAATTATAGCTGCGACTCATCGTGACTTAAGTATGGAGGTTAGGCAGGGAAGGATGCGTGAAGATTTTTTTTACCGCCTATGCGGAGATCAGGTAAATACCATTGCTCTCAGGGATATTCTTTCTGTGAATCCAAAAGAAATTGAAAATTCAGTATATTATATTTGCTCTAAGCTTTTTGGTGCGGAAGGGGCAAAGGAACTCAGCTCAAAGGTTGTTGATAGATTGCAATCGGTTATCCCTGAAAATTATCCATGGCCGGGTAATTTTAGAGAGTTGGAACAGGCGGTAAGAAATATCATTGTGCATGATGAATTTGTTCCTTTGGGGCAGGGTAGTGAAATAGAATTCGATATTAAACAAGTCTACGCGAATACTAAGCTTAGTTTAAACGGTTGGAGCCGGATATATGCAAAAAAGGCTTACGAGAATGCCGGCAGTTACAGAGAGGCTGC
>JBMYOA010000203.1:0-3135 GCA_049598825.1 Opitutales bacterium
GCGATGAGAATGATTCCAATGATCCCGGGAATGAAAGCAGTCCAACTTTTGGAAAATTGAAGCGAATCGCCCGGTTTTAATTCAGTCTTGGACTCAATATTTGTCCAATTTGTCGAGGTAAGAGTAACGGGGGAGGTGTTTCCGGTGAAATTTTTGTAGACCAAGCGAACTGTGGATCGATTGGCGTCGGTTTCAGCCAAGTTACCAAGCTCACCGGTCTCCGCATGCACGACCAATGCTTCCTGTGTATCCCCTTTGGAGGAGGCGTGCCAAAAGGATTGAGTTTTGTATGCTGTCGAACCTTGCTCTACCGCATAATTGGCCTGTGATCTGTCTTTCGCGTGATTTTGATTCAGGCGATGCACTATCCAGAAGGCATATTCTCCAGCTGACTTGCTTGATGGAAATCCCAAATCCACAGAAACCGAATCGTTCCCATCGGACAGAGTGAACTCTGCATCATCAGCAATTGGACCTGTCAACTTTAAGGACAAGCCAATATCTTGAAATAAATAACCAGCCAAACCTGTGAGGATCAAGAGTCCGCCGATAATATATGTTGGAATTTTAAGCATCTGTTTAAAAAATTGGTAATTGATGATTCAGGCAAGCTTCGAAAGTGATTAATTTGAGCCTAACTTTTTAATATCGAGGAATTTGATTTCTTGCTGTAGTTTATTTGAATGCCTCCTCAATCGACACCTGATATCTTAGAGCAAACAGAAGTTGAGATTGAGCTTGCACAAGTTTGGAAAGTGATCGTTTTAAATGACCCGGTAAATTTAATGAATTATGTGGTCATGGTTTTTCGCAAGGTTTTTGGCTATGGGGAGCAGAAAGCGATTAAGCATATGAAAGAAGTTCATGAGTTGGGTAAGTCAATCCTATGGACCGGTGAGCGTGAACAAGCCGAAAGCTATGTTTTTCAGCTGCAAAAGTGGCGTCTTCAGGCTGTTTTGGAAAAGGATGATTGAATTTCAAATCAAAGTGGATTCTCGAATCCTTCAGGCCATTTTACCGCAATTAGAAAAAACTTTTGGTCGTGCTTCCAAATCGGGTGGTCTCGCTTATGCCTGCCCTAATCCGATGGATGAAGATTTTGTGGAGGCATGGGAAAGCGGACTGAAAGAGGAGTTCCTTAATGACCGTAAGGCCTTGGCTCGTCTACTCAGGAACCCCAAGTTTAAACACGGATATGTCGAAGTAGAAGAGGACGAGATAGAAGAATTACTCCGTAGCCTAACTGAGCTTAGACTTACCTTGCGGGACGATGCCCTTAGTGAAATTTCAGATGAGCAACTTGAGCAAGGTGATATAGATCTCCACGCAGAGAAATCGACCGTTCGTATTGGCTATTTTGCCTACCTGGTGATGGCTGAAATTCAGGAAAGACTTATCTCTGAATGTAGCTAAGCCGGTCTAAGAATTTGGTTATTGGCGACCGCGATGCCTCCAAGCATGGCCCCAACGATCCCAATGTAACCTTGGTCGGTACCGGCAAGAAATAAGTTTTTATACTTGGTTGATCCATCTCTTGACTTGGTTGGAGAGCCATAAAGAGTTCCATTTTCGTGACTGGTGAAGCGTTTGATGGTCTTGGGTGTAAAGGTGTCTCGTAATATAATTCTATTTGTGATTTCATCCATACTGTCAACTCCCCCATTCAAGTAGCGAAGACCATTTTGAAGAATACGATCTTCATACTTTTCTTTTTCGTTTGTATATTGTTGCTTCGATAATGAACTCCAAAAAGGAAAATTAGCAGGGTGGGTGATCCGCAGTTTAAAATTAGATGAATCGTTTGCAGACTGATAGTTTTCTGGAATGCAAATCACCCCAGATCGTAAATCTACTGGATCCTGAGGGCAAATATAGTCAAATTTTTCCGAATCATTGAAAAAGACGACCGTTTCTTCCCAGTTTAATTCCTTGGGTGTGCCTTGCATGACGGAAATTGATTCAAGAATAGTAAAATTACCAACTTCCGATTGGCTCTCTTCATGATATTGGGAAGATAGCAGCGATTCAGTTTCGATGACTCCACAGGTGGAGATAATTTGTTCGGCGATCACATTTTCTCCTGATTCGAGTTCAATCTCTGCAATCTGATCATCGCGAACATGGAATTTACTGACTCCGGTGTTCATTCGTCTTTCGACACCCAGTTCTTTTAACTTTAGGCAAAGAGGGTCCAGGATTGCTCGAATTCCTTGCTCTGGACGGGCAAGACCCTGCCTGAAAATTGCATCGAATAACATTACAAAAGTAGGGAAATCGATATCATCATGGCGGGCAGACCCGTAATAACAGGTGGGGCAGAGGAGCATTTCTGCCAGAAGAGGCTCGATACTTGAGTCCTTCAATATTTCCCTCGTGGAAAGTTCCGGTGCGTCTACTGAATACGCGGGAAACTCCTCCATTTTTTTTAAAAGTTTACCAAAGGCATCTATGCTTGCGGGAAACTTTTCATTTACTTCTTCAACGAAGTTGGGGAAATTATTGGAAAATCGAAGTTCTTTTTCAGGAAAGGAGATTCTTGAGTAGCTCTGCTCCTTCAGCTGAAGCGAATCGAGAGGTATTCGTAATTGTCTACATAACTTGAAAAGGGGTGATTTTTTTCCTGAGTCCTCAGACGGGAAATTGGTCAGGGCATGCAGTCCAACATCGAACTTCTTTCCCCCTTTGGCGTAAAAACTATTGAGTCCACCGACTACATAATGTTTTTCCAAAATCAGAACTTTTTTTCCAAACATCGCCAGACGTAACGCGGCAGAAAGTCCTGATAGGCCTGCACCGATAACAGCTACATCATATGTGTTATTTTCCACTGCTTGTTAGGAGAATGAATTTAATTCTCCTAAGGAAAAAAGGGATAGAGGATTACGCAGCAGCAGATGCTTCGAATTTAGGCAAAAGGTAATTGCCGCAACTATCCAAAGATTCAAGTTCCCGATATTCAGCTTCAGGTACATCGATACCATGCTGTTTGCGGAGTTCCATGACAATGTCCAAAAAGTCCATTGAATCAAGATCTAGCTGATCACGCAACCTAACCTCAGGCTTTACATCCGTGAGATCTTCATCCGGTGCAATTTCAGCAATAATATCAAGTACAATTTGTTTAATTTTATCCTT
>JBMYOA010000204.1:0-3122 GCA_049598825.1 Opitutales bacterium
TGGGAAGAATCGGGGTCATGCCTTTCCGTGAATCCGTTTCCAGTGTCGATGTGGCCAACATGTTTGGAATGGAACTCGGTCAAGCTAGCATTGATGAGGAAAAACTTAAAAAGATCAGCGAAATTAAAAAGATCGGTGACCGCGAATTTGAATGGATTCGAATATCGGATAACGGGCATGAAGGATCAACCCGTACCGTTCTTCTGGCACTCTATCGGAATCATGGCGAAACCTGGCTCTTTCCGTTCATTGGTGATCGTGATCTGATTCGTGAACAGGAAAAAAACTTCGAATCTTTCCTTGCCTCCACCACTCTACGAGCCGGGCAAGTAGAGATTCGGGCAAAAGCTCCAGCCCTTCCACCACCTCCCGCTCATGATTCACACGGGGCACCGACCTGGGAAATCCCCGAGCACTGGGTGAAGACTTCTGCATCCTCTATGCGATTAGCAAGTTATGAGGTCACGGATGGGAACAATAGTAAACTTGATTTTTCCGTCACTTCTTTTCCCGGTGATGTTGGAGGTACCCTCGCCAATGTCAACCGATGGTTGGGGCAGATCGGAATTGATCCCGTGCAGGAAGCAGATCTTGAACAATATATCTCTCCGATCGTACTTGATGAAAAAGAAGCCCAGTTGGTGGTTGCCGAGGGGGAAACAGACTCTCTTTTTGCAGCCATCCTTATGGTTGAGGATCGATCCTGGTTTTTCAAGCTTACGGGCAACCGGGAACTCGCAAAAGTTGAAAAATCGAACTTTCTCTCTTTCTTGGAGAGTGTCTGTTTTCATTAATTACCATGCCTAAAGACATAAAGAGTAAAAATAAGAAAAAAAGTTCGCTGGGACAAAGACGGAAGAAGTTTTCCTGGCTGGTTCCCCTTGCTTCCATAAATCTTACACTCACTCTGCTCAGCCTATCCATGATTCTGGTGTTCGTGGCAACCCTCGAACAGGTACGAATTGGGATTCGCGGGGCCTTGGCGGAATATTTTGAATCCATGTTTGGTATCTGGCATTATCCCGAACAGTTCTGGGGAGGAGAATTTCTTAACGCTATTCCCATCCCCATTCCCGGTGGCTATCTTTTGGGAGGCCTTCTCATTGTAAATCTGACCGCTGCTTACATTACCCGTTTTCAATGGACTGGAAAAAAAATGGGAATTCAACTCATTCATTTGGGTATCATCATGCTCTTGGTCGGACAACTCGCTACCCAAGCGATGCAGGAAGAATCTCGCATGCAAATCAACAAGGGTGAATCAAGCAATTACATAGAAAGATTCCATGGGGTCGAATTGGCCTTTTCTGATGTGACTGATCCTGACACCCAGAGAGTCGTTACGATACCGCAGGAAATCTTAGAAGAAGGCGGTACCATTCGAACTGCCGATCTTCCTTTCAAAATTCAAGTTAAACATTTCGGAGTAAATTGTGATTTCACCGTCACGCCGGAAGGATCTACTCGGGGAGGATTGGTCAAGGATGTGAATCGGGGAGTCGGGCAGACTGCCAACCTATCCATCTCTCAAAAGGAAGAAGATTTCAGTAGCGAAGGGCTTAACTTTGGATACCTCATCTTCGAGCTTTTTGACGGGACCAACAGCCTCGGCACTTGGTTGACCCTCGCTCATCCTGGGGGCAACCATTGGTGGAAGGAAAGTCCAAAATTATCCGACCTCGCCTTCCAACCAATTCGCCACGAAGGAAAGCTTTGGGGGGTCACCTTACGAAGTGAGCGGGAATATCTCCCCTACTCCATCGAACTCTTGGATGTTGAAAACGAATTCTATCAAGGCACTGAAATTCCTTTCAATTTTGAGAGTGATATTGTGCTTAACATGGAAGGAAATCAGTCCCGGAGAGCTCTCGTTTACATGAATACACCTCTCCGACACGGGGGTAAAACTTTTTACCAGTATCAAATGAACGCTGCGGCCAACTACACCGTTTTTCAGGTTATTCGCAATCCGAGTTGGTTGGTTCCATACATCGCATGTGTTCTGGTTTCGATTGGTCTACTTTGGCAATTCAGTTTTCATTTAATCCGCTTCCTGCGTAAAAATTCCAATTCTGCCCAACCCGCATGAACGAAGAGAATCCCAAAAAATCAGTGAAAGGAAAAATTGTACTCTGGGCACTGGTCTTGCTCGGCGTATACTTTGCCTTTCTCCCAAACCGCTTCGCAACCTCCTCCATACTTGATTTTGCCAAGGGTGAGCCAGCCCCTCCCACAGACTCCTTTGATCTTGAAGGATTTTCGAGAATTCCAGTTTTGCGTGGTGGACGGGTCAAACCCATCGACAGTGTTGCCCGCAACGCCCTTCTGGTTCTCCGAAATAAAAGGACTGCCTTGGATGAAGCGGGAAATAAGATTCCAGCGATCAATTGGTTTGCAGATGTCCTTTTCAATCCTGAAGCCGGTGACCAGCTAAAGACATTTCTGATCGATCATGATCAGGTGCTCGGCTTACTCGGCAAGAAATTATCCGTAGATGGAAAGTTTTTCTCCTACAAAGACCTGGAACCACATCTTGGTGAGATCGATGCAAGTGCCAGGGAGGCTGGTAAAGTGGAACAGGAAAAACGGGACAGCTTCGACCAGAACATCATCGAACTCTACCGGTCAGCCCTTCTCTATCGTAAAATCAAAGCCACCCTTTCTCCGCCCGACCCACAACTTTCTCCCGAAATGGCGGAACAACTGCAAGTTGCAGATGTGTTATTTGACCCCGAAAAAGACAAGGATCTGACTGCGGAATATGCCCGCTTTCGCGAACTCACAAAGGAACTTTCTTCCCGGCCCGAGGATATTCGTATGGGCAGTGCTGACTTCGCCAAAGTAGTCTTTTTCCTCGATCATTACTCGCGGATGAATATCTGGTCCGAATTTTTTGCCATTCCACCCGAAAAAAGTGATCCGAAAAAACAATGGCGATCCATCGGCGAATCTCTTGTGGGAAAAGAACCTCTTGATTCAAAAGAGAAACAAAAAATGGATCCTTCCCGCTTCGCGAGCACCTTGCAGGAACTGGTTTCCATGGAACCCGATGCATTGGCAGCCAGACTCCTTCAGATTCGGGAAAATCAAAAAATGGATCCCACTGCTCTTTTTGCATCTCA
>JBMYOA010000205.1:0-3113 GCA_049598825.1 Opitutales bacterium
TGGTCCCTTAAGTACATTTTGCCGTTGGAAATGACTGGATGAGTCCAAACTTTTCCTTTGGGGTTTCTTTGCTTAGTTTGGGGGGAGATGGTAAATTCACCTTTTGGAGTCCATCCTTTGGGAGTGGCTTCAATTAAAATGACCCTGCCATCGCCTTCTCCCAGGCAATAGAGATGACCATCCGCATAAGCGATGGCTCCTTTGCCTAGGGCTTTTTTCTCATTCCAAACCAATTCGCCGGTTTTGAAATTTTGGCAAACCCAACCATATCCGTCGGAGTAGCCATAGAGATGCTCACCGATCTTGATGACTCCCCCATGATGGTTTTTCATGATCTTATTGTCATAAACATCTTTTGCTCCTGAAGAGGTCAATTCAACGAGTTTACATCCGATTCCATAACCCGAAGAAATATAAACATGCCCATCACTGTAGATGGGGGTGGGGATAACCGCCACTTTTCCTGGCCAGTCCGAGGTCCAGACTACTTTTCCATTTTGAGCGTCGATACCCACCAGTTTTTTCATCACGAGCTGAACATATTGACGTTTACCGCCATGATTTATCACGATGGGGGATGAGTATTGGGCCGGTTCCGTAAACTCCTTGGATCTCCACAAAATTTTTCCGCTTTTGGCGTCCAGTGCGGCGAGGGCACCACCTTTACCACCAGGGGTACAGATTACCCGTCCTTCATCAATCAATACAGATTCGGTATATCCCCATCCGGGAACCTTTCCGCCTAAGTCTTTTACCATGTGCACATCCCAAATCTTTTTGCCAGTTTTGGCGTCCGCACAGACCAGATTCCCTTTCCCTCCCAGAGCATAGACTTTACCGTTTGAAACGGTGGGGGTGGTTCGTGGCCCGTCACCCCATCCATTGGTCAAAAGGTCTCCCACTTCCAGTTCCCATACTTTTTGGTTGGTCGCTGAACTTGATACCGCACGATAGGCAATCAGTTTTTCAGTTCCGCCAAAGGCACCCATGGTGTAAAGGGCCCCATTCGCAACTGAAAATCCCGCGTATCCCAGACCCGCATCCTTACTCATCCATACTTTCTTCGGGCCATTTGATGGCCAACTTTTAAGCAGACCTTTTTCCTTGGATACATCATCACGGGCAGGACCGCGCCAACTTGGCCAGTCTCCAGCGTAGGCAGTCACAAGAACATGGGAGATAATTAACAGAAAAGAAAGTAAGGATTTCATAGATTTTATTATGATTTCAACCTTACCGTTTCCTGCAAGCTGAAAGAAACCGATTTTGGCAAAAAAAAGGAGTCAGGCTTTTGGCCTGACTCCTTGTAAAAGAATTTAATCTCGTCCAGCAAAAGCTTATTTAGCTTTTGAACGGATCTTTCCGACTTTTTTCCAGCGTCCAGATTTAGCTGAATCAAGAACGGCTTCACAGATGTACTGCGTTTCCAAAGCGTCACGGAAATCAGGACGTAGTGGACGCTTTTTACGTGAACCGTATCCGGCGACAAAGTCAGCAAACTGGTTGATGAAGCTGTGCTCATATCCGATGTTGAGTCCGGGAACCCACCATTTGTCCATGTATGGGTGTTCACCACCGTCAGATACATGGATCGAGCGCCATCCGCGAGTCTTGGCATCTTCTTTGTCGTGCTCAAAATATTCAAGCCGGTGTAAGTCGTGTAAATCCCAGGCTAGGGAACCGTCTGCACCATTGATTTCAAGGGTGTAAAGAGCCTTGTGACCCCTGGCGTAACGAGTGGATTCAAAGATCGCGAGGGATCCATTGGCAAACTTAGCAAGAAATGCACAAGCGTCATCAATGGTCACTTTAGCTTTTTTGCCGGTTTTGGCATGAACTCTTTCCTTGATGAAAGTCTCAGTCATCGCACTTACTTCGACAATCGGTCCATTTAGCCAAATTGCAGTATCAATACAGTGAGCAAGCAAATCACCGGTTACTCCACTTCCTGCAATTTTAGCATCCAGGCGCCAAAGAGCTTCACCACCTTGGGGTAAGTCTTCACTAATTGTCCAATCCTGAAGGAAGTTTGAACGGTAGTGATAAATTTTTCCAAGACGTCCTTCATCAATCATTTCCTTGGCTAAGGTGACGGCAGGGATGCGACGGTAATTATACCAAACCATGTTGGGCACACCGGCTTTCTCCACTTCACGAACCATTTCCTCACCTTCCTTACAGTTGAGAGCGAGGGGTTTTTCACAAAGGATACCTTTTCCCGCTTTGGCTGCGGCAATCGCAATTTCGTGGTGCACATTGTTGGGGGCGGCAATGTCGATTACATCGATGTCGTCCCGGGCAACCAATTTCTTCCAGTCAGTTTCTACGGATTCGTACCCCCATTGCTCGGCAAAGTCTTCAGCTCGTTCCTTATTTCGGGCACAAACTGCGGCAAGTTGTGGTTCGTATTTTAATTCCGGAAAGAAGTTAGGAACTTTACGGAAGGCGTTGGAGTGGGTGCGGCCCATAAAGCCGTAACCGATTAATCCGATGCGCAATGGTTTTTTCTTAGCCATAGTGTTTTCTAATTAGGTTCAGGGTTGTGATTAAAATTTTGCTTTGGGAGTGATAACCTTACAAAAAAGCCACATCCCAAAGGATATGGCTTTTATTGTAAAGAGAATTTAAAAGATCTCTTAGATCTCGACAGGTTTATACCCGCCTTTACCTCTAAAGTAGAAGATTAAGACGACATAACAGATCAGCATAAAGACAGGGAATACCGCAACACTTGCGAGTGATCCTTGCTTTCCACTTTGAATGCTTTCCTGAACGGTAGCTTTCTCTTCTTCAGGCAGGTCACCTACTTTGGATGCATCCACCGCAGTGTAATCACCTAAGAAATAAGTGCTATCATTGGAAATTTTACCATAAGTTTCAGCAGATGTTGCTTCCTCGACAGACAACTTGATGGAATCTTCTGTCATTTTTCCGATGACCGGACCACCAAGAATTCCAACTGCAAGCATACCAATACCTGCAATTGCATTCAGCGTAAGAGCTCCACCTTTGGGGCATTGCTCAGAAACAACACCGAGTGTGGTTGGCCAGAAAAATGTTTTTCCGAAACCGTACAAGGTTGCAAAGATGAAGATGGCAGTAAGACCGGAGGC
>JBMYOA010000206.1:0-3109 GCA_049598825.1 Opitutales bacterium
CATCCGGTGCAATTTCAGCAATAATATCAAGTACAATTTGTTTAATTTTATCCTTTGTCATGTCTAACAAATAAATTTCTATCTTACCCCGAGAATTTTTTCAAGAGCAGAACTGAATTGATTCCAAGCATACCAAATGAATTATTCAAGATGACATTGATTCCTCCATCCTTCTCTTTTGGCTGATTGACCACCAAGCCAGGCAAATGACAGGAAGGATCGAGGGTATCCAAGTTGATGGTGGCATGGGCAATGCCGTCATCAAAAGAAGGAAGATTACCAGCCAGTTCTATGGCACCAGCGGCTCCCATGGAATGTCCAATAAAGCTTTTAGTGTTGTTCACGAGGGTCGCAGAATTTTCACCAAACACATTACGCACGGCCTTGCATTCCTGCTCATCACCCTGAGGGGTTGAGGTTGCATGGGTGCTGACAAGATCGACATCCTCAGGAGTTAGTTCAGCATTTTCGAGAGCCTGGCGGATACATTCTTCCTGTCTTTCTGGATTAGGTAGAACATAATCCGTTCCATCTGAATTGATACGATAGCCAAGAATTTCCGCAATTATGTTTGCGTCTCTTGCAAGGGCATCTTCCAGTCGTTCCATTACATAGACGCAACCTCCTTCGCTGACGACTATACCATTACGGTCTTTATCGAAGGGACGACTCGCTTTGGTGGGATCATCATGTGACGCTAGAGCTCCTTGACTTTTAAAACCGGCAAAAATGCCAAACGCCCGGATACTTTCACTGACACCCCCGGCGAGGGCTAGATCACATTCTCCAAGGCGCAACATTTGTACACCCTGGATGATCCCCGCATTCCCGGCGGCACAGGCAGCACCTATGGTGTAATGAGGACCGGTCAGCCCAAGGTTAACGGTGATTTCACCCGCCGGATTATTGGCAACGGTTCTCGGGTTGTGATGATGGGTCCAGTATTTGACATCTTCATCATAATGATCGACCAATTGGCAAACTTCCGTCTCGGTCTCCACATTTCCATGTTCGGTAATGCCAAGATAAACACCAATTCGGGAAGGATTTAAATCGTCAAGGGAAAGACCCGCATTTTGCAGGGCTTCATGGGCACAATAAATACCAATTCCACCTGCTCTTGTTCCCACTCTTACTTCCTTGCGGTTCTGGTATTTTGTTTTTTCAAATTCGCAAACACCGGCCGCCTGCTCGCCCATATTACGAACGGGGAATTTGACCACTCCGCTTTTACCTTCGAGTAGAGCCTGTCGAAAAGTAGGCAGGTCATTTCCCAAAGGACAGGTAAGTCCAACTCCGGTTATGACGATTCTTTGTGGATGCATGAAAAAAGATTAAAGTGAGGGCTTTTTCTTTGAATGTAATAATTCCTGATAAAAGGCAAGGTATACTCGTGCAAGAACTATAGTCTAGTAGCGAATCTCAAAAACATCAATTCGCTTGCGAAGCGTGGCTCGGGTTATACCCAGGAGTGCGGATGCCTTTACTTGATTTCCCCCACACTCCTTAAGGGCTCTTTGTATAATTTCTTTTTCAACGGTTTCGATTAGATTACGATCCGTATTTTGCCTGGCATGGGCGTAAGCGATGTCGAAACTTTCCTCGATACTGATTGAACTGGGTGCATTGGATCCCGAGAACTCCTGCCCATCCTGCACATTCTTCTCACCAAAATTAATCCGATCATCTTGAGGCTCGCTAGGAGGTGGCACGCTGGGAGGCTGATCGGCGGAATCATGCACTTCTGAAAAAACACTTGGTTGTGCCTCCAGTTTATCATCAGATTTGGATTCGGAAGAAGATTTGTTTTCAATCTCGGAAATTAGCGTAGCCGGCAGATCTTTGCTGAGGATTCTTTTACCTTTGGAAATAACGGAAGCTGAATGAAGAACATTTTCCAATTCTCTAACATTTCCCGGCCATGGATAACGACCTAATAAGTCCATGGCCTCTTTGGAAATTTCTGCGGTCCCGGTGCTCTTTTCACTGTTAAGGCGTTGCAACATGAAATCTACCAATTCAGGAAGATCTTCCATTCTTTCCCGAAGGGCAGGGGTTTTGATTCGTACGACATTTAGTCTGTAGTATAAATCTTCGCGAAAGGTTTTTTCCTGAACCATTTCCTCCAGGTTCTTGTGTGTGGCTGCAAGCAACCTTACATCCACCTTTTTTACTTTGGTTGCTCCCACTCTTTGGATTTCACCTTCTTGAATGGCCCGGAGAATCTTTGTCTGGGTGGGGAGTTGCATGTCGCCAATCTCATCGAGAAAAAGAGTGCCTCCATGGCATAATTCAAATTGCCCGGCCTTGGCCTCGGTGGCTCCGGTGAACGAGCCTTTTTCATGCCCAAAAAGCTCACTTTCTATAAGGTTTTCAGGTATTGCCGCACAATTGACGGCATGAAAGGGAGCATCTGAACGGTGGCTGTGTCGGTGGATACATCTGGCAACCAATTCTTTTCCGGTTCCACTCTCCCCTGTAATCATAATCGTTGCTTCGGATGCAGCAACCTGACCGACTTGCTTAAGGACCTGCTGCATCTTCTCTCCACTGCCTACAATACCCTCTGCGTAATCAGCTGAATTGAGTAGGTGCTCGTAGGCATCTTCACTATTCAGGGAATCTTTACTTGCTTTGAGGGCTTTGCTGACCAGTTCTTTCAATTTTGCCAGATCGAACGGCTTGAGCACATAGTCAAAAGCACCATGTTTCATCGCTTCAATTGCGGTTTGAGTTGTGCCGTAGGCAGTCATCAAAATTACCAGCGACTGGGGAGCCGCAGTTCTCAGGTGTTGCAACGTTTCAATACCTGAAATCCCTCCCATCCGGTTATCGAGAAAAATTAAGGTAGGCTTTTCTAACTTGGCAGTTTCGATGCCTTTCTCTCCAGAGTCGGCGGATATGACCTGAAGTCCTTGACCTACCAATACTCGGTCTAGCGAGTAGCGGATCTCAGCGTCATCATCAATAATTAATACAGTTGCTTCAGTTTTGTTCACGAAAATTATTAAATTTAAATTTGTATTTCTAAGATTCTTCCTGAAAAGATCAAAGACAATGATAAGAAAGATTCTTATCATTGACGAAAAATGGCCTAGCTACATAATGA
>JBMYOA010000207.1:0-3086 GCA_049598825.1 Opitutales bacterium
TCTCCATTGGCTGACTTGATATCGTAATCAATCTGAGCCATGTGAACCGGTTTTAAATTTGGAATATGTAAAGCCACTGTCTTTCCATCATCCAGTAATTCCACTTTTTTCAATTCCAGTTCTTTTACGGGGATCTCTGGAGATCCATAATTAAATGACCACTTTAAATTCCATGCTCCAAACTTAAACTGGGAAACGGAATTTGCAGCTTCAGGATCAAGGGGTTCATAAAAGCCAATTTCAACGACATCCTTTTTTACCTTAATCGATTTGGGTAAATGAACGGGTTTTCCGGTGTATCGAATACGATCCAATCCGCCGTTTCCTTTGGCATTAGTTTGCCACCCCTTAAGCCCAGAAACATAAAGTTGCCCATCCCTTGGATTTATTCTGGCTCTCATTGCACTGCTTGATAGCTCCACTGGGATCCTTGCAACCCCACCCTGCATCTGGCCATCTTTCTCTTCCTTAAGCACGACATACATTTTACTTTGTCCATAAGAGAGATGGAGTAATTGGTCTTTAAGTGGACCCCACTTGCTACTGGTCACCCACGCCTGCCCGCCTCCTGAATTATCAATTCCACGTTTCTTGCTCATCCATACGAGCGGCTTGGGTGCTTCCGATGGATCATGCTCAAAACCTTCGCGTTCATTCGCCTTATATTTTTTCCAGTCCTTGTACTCGATTTCATATCCTGCGATCGGAGAGCTCTTTAGTTTTCTGGTTCCATGATACGCATCCACTACTCCATTGAAACTTCCAGGTTTGACCCAATGCAATGGAGCTGTTGGTACGAAAGATCCCTCGTTATCTCCCGTGGTTACCTCGCCGTTGGGTCCAACACCTATGCCGTTAGGTGCACGAAATCCACTTGCATAAATAGACATATCTTTTCCGTCGGGAGAAACTTTGATCACCGAACCATGCTGTTTCCCCATTCTTTCAAACCCACGCCCTCCTGCCCGAACCGGACAGCCCATGGCAAAGTAAAAATTTCCTTCGGGATCGGTATGTAAATCAAAACAAAATGCATGAAAGCCCTCCGTGTTTTCCCAGTCATTATTAAAGTTTTCTAGAAAGTCGGCTTCGCCATCTCCATTAAAATCATGAAAGCGGGTAATTTGATTATCTCCAACAGTGTAGATCTTTTCATTAACAATCTTTAGCCCGAGGGGTTCATGAAGTCCGGTGGCGAAGCGTTTCCAAGATACCTGATTCAACTGCTCATCAATATTGGAAACAATCCAGACATCCCCATCCCATGTGCATACCGCCGCAGTCCTGCCATCCTTGAAAAAATCAAAGGCACCAATGCGCATCTTCGGTTCCAGAGGATTATTGAAAGGAACTCCAATCTTATCCACCACATAGGCATTAGTTTGGTCATCTGAAAGTTCACTTTCCACAGTGATCGGATCGCCCCATTGTGCTGAGCCTCCGCCGGTAAACTTGGATAAATCCTCAGCCTTTCCTGAAGCAGACCGAACCGCAGGCTGATAAGCCGGATCGCCCGCCCACATCGCAAGCTTGAAAAGGCTATTTCCTTTGGGTACTTCGCAAAGTAAAAGGTTTTCCCAGACGAATAATTTTACGCCATTCGTAAAATCCACCAGTGAAAAGTTACAGGTCCGCCCTTCCAGGGAAACGGTAAATGTCTGGTCTATCTTCTCAATTTGTGAATCATCATTCTCTGCTAGCAACATTACAGATGACGATGGGTTTTCGACCTGCACAGTTCTGGTCAGTGCTGTGAGTCCTTTTTGCTTAACAATTCCCGGCATATCCAAAACACTGCCCTCACCCACCGAGTAGTTAAAAATTGCCTTACCATCGTGAACATAATGCCCCTTGAAATGGGCCCAGTCTTTGGGCAAGGTTCCCATTCTCGGGAATGATTTGTAGGGCTGACGACGAGGATCCTTCTTAATCATTTCCTTGGTCTTTGCCCAACCAGGTCGCATATTCGTCCGGAAAAGATTGTAACTCTCCTTTACTACTGCCGCCGCTCCATGTGCACCGGCAAAAGGCATTCCGCTAGCCTTTAGGCTCTGATCATTGGTCCAAGCCATTGAGTAGGACATGGTCTCGCTGTCAAAAACCATTCCTGCCCGGCGGTCTTCACCAAGGGGTACTAAATGAGCCCGAGAAACAATGTAACGTACCTTTTGCGTTACTTCTGCGATTTGCTCGGTCAGCTTGGTGGCTTCCTTGATCAGGTCATCGATGGGACTTCCTTCTAATTTAGGGAGAAGTTCAAATTCAGCAATTTGCATGGGTATATCTCCTTCTCCGACCAATTCCGGAAAAACGATCCGGTAATTCGTAAAACTTTTTCCATTTGGAAATCTCATCGTTTTTAACTTCCCCCTACCCCGGGAAATCGGGATCGAACCGCTGGCGATCTCGACAAAACTCTCTCCATCATTCGAGCCGCTCAGAACGAAACTTTTCGGATCCCGCTCCGGTGCATCATTGGCTGATGTGATTGTGATTCCATTCACAATGGTATTTTGAATCTTTATTTCCAGTCCGCTACCAGCCCCATCAAAATTAAGATATTTTGTGGCCGGTTGATCATCAATCGCCAGAGACGGGTTTTCATTTTTTGGAGAGTTAGTGGAAGTTCCCTTAATCTGATCAGATGGACTGCTCAGGTCTTTTGATTTTAATTTGGATAAATCATCCAATCCAATTCCTTCATACTCCTTGCCTCCCACTTCTTGAAGCTGTGCCAATAATATCTTTTCCCGTTGATAAAGTCTCTTTGCTCGTTCGGGTGAATTCTCAGCGGGTGGCCATGAAACGACTGGTGCAGTCTCAATCGCAGTGGAAACCACGGGACCAAATCGTTCCTTGAAATATCCCTCTCTCGAAGCTGTAGCTGGGGCTTTCTTTTCAACATAATTTTTGGCAAGTTCTATCACCTGTCTGGCAATGTCACGAATTTCTTCATCTCCCAGATCCAAGTGACCACCCTTGGCAGGCATCTTCACCAATGACTGAGAATCTGCCGGGCTCCCATGAGTAATGAATTTAATCACCCCGTCGAGATTTCCCGACTTCACCAGTTGAGAGGTCATAAG
>JBMYOA010000208.1:0-3077 GCA_049598825.1 Opitutales bacterium
TTGTCAGAGCTCGGGCGAACTTTGAATGCTGGTCGCGGAAATGCCACAAGAATTCTCCAAGATTCTTGAATTCTTTACCACCTGGAAGAACTCCTGAAGCGTCAATGATCTTCCTCGGTGCGTAGGTCGAACGGTAGCGACCGATGGCGTCAAAGTTTTCCAGTGCAAATCCAAGTGGGTCGATTTTACGGTGGCACTCGGCACAGGTTGGATCTGACCGGTGCTTTTCCATTTGATCACGAATGGTTGTGGTTCCACGGGTGTCCGGTTCAATTGCTTCAATATCGGGAGGGGGTGGTGCGGGAGGAGTTCCAAGAATATTTTCCAGTAACCAGACTCCTCGAATGATTGGGGAGGTGTCCACTCCGTTCGCAGTAACGGTATGAATCGATGCCTGTCCAAGTAACCCGCCCCGGGGGTGTCCGTTGGTGCTGACTTTGATAAATGAGTCCGGAGACTTGAATTTGGAATTTGGTAGATCGATACGATAGTGCCGGGCGAGGGCAGGGTTCAGGAACGAATACTCTGCAGTGAGGAATTCCGAGGTTGGGAGGTTGTTATCCAGTAGGTGACGAAAGAAAATACGGGTTTCCTGACGCATCGCACTAGCCAGATCGTCGATATAGTATTCTTTAAAACGATTCTGATCAGGTGGGGTGGTTCCCAAATTATCCAGAGTAAGCCATGCGTCCAGAAAGCCATCCACAAATCGATTTGATTTGGGATCGTTAAGCATTCGCTCGACTTGCTGGGAAAGGATGGCCGGATTATTCAGATTTCCATTTTCAGCGTGTTCAAATAGTTGCCTATCGGGCATGGAAGACCAAAGAAAATAACTGAGCCTGGAAGCTATGGCGTAACTATCTAGTTTTTTAGATTTTGGATCCAACGGTTCTTGCAAATAGATAAAGTTGGGTGAGCAGAGAGCTGCTTTCAGGGAATCCTTGTAAGCCTGCCATGAATCAATTCCCTTCGATTTTCTGTCACTGTAGATTTGACCTAAGGATTGAATTTGCTCATCGGTGGGAGGTCTGCGGTAGGCACGGCTAAGAAAGTTCTTCAGGCTTTGAGTTGTAAGATTCGAGTTAAATTGATCACCTCCAATTATTTCTCTTTGAGTACGGGTCGGCCAATGTTCGATGATCGGACCGCGTAGGTACATATGATAAATTCGAACCTGGGGCAGCTTTGCATATTGGAGTCCGTAAATGAGGTCTTGATTGCCGGTTTTGAAAGCGGGCAGTCCAGCCTTTTGCCGAATAAACTTGGAAGCTTCAATGTGGGCTGCCCGGGTAAGATGTGCACCATTACGAAAAATGATCCGCGGAGTTGAGCCCTTATTCAGCCAGATGCGGGCAGAGTATTTTTTTCTTTTCCCGTCGACCATCTCAAACTGTGCCAATTCCGGTTCCATGGGTTGGGGAAGGTGAAGGGGGCCGACTTCAATATTGCCGGGAACGATGGCCAAGCGAAAGGGTTCACCGGTCCGCATGCCGGAAAAGTTTTTTTCGTAGGGTGGGTTGCGATAAAGAGCAGTGGCATCAAAGGCAAAGAAATAGTATCCATCGGCGGGTACGCCTTCACTCAGATTCGACATGTAAGCGTATGATCCCATGTGTCTCTGGGATCGTGGATGTTCATACAAACGAATGTGATTAGGAATGTTTTCAGCGTCCCGGATGATGTCATCGAATTTATTCCTGGATTGTGCTTTTTTTCTTTCCAATTGATCCAATTCATTGGTTCCGGCAATACTTTTAAGATTGTATTCGAGCGATTTTAACGGGGCAGTGATGGACTCATTGAATTGCACCGTTTTCATGAAACTGGTGAATTCACCCTGCTCGAAATTATCATTTTGTATCCATTCCTGATCTTTCGGCTTGTTCAGGGAAGGGAGGGCTTTTTCAACTACCATGTCGGCTGCATCCAAGTACTGATCGAGCAGAAAACCGGAAGTGACCAAGGCGTGCCCCTGATTATCGAGATGGTGAACTTCATTGTCAGATGGGAAAGTTTGGGTGGGATCAAAAGCATCGGTTTTAAGATAAAAGAGATCGCTTATGGTATGAAGATATTCTCTCTTGTTGAGGCGTCGTAGTACGGTCTCACCACCAGTGCTGAGTTGTTTTTTTTGGGCATCGGATATGGCCAGTGTGAGCCATTCGATTGTTCGTTTTAGTTCATTTGGATCCGGACGAATCTCATCTTCGGGGGGCATTTCTCCGAGATTGAGCTGATCCAATGCATCCTGATAGTCGACCAATTGATCCTCATCCGATATCGGGAATGATAAGAGGTCGAATCGACGATCTGCCTTTTGTTTATTTTCCCCGTGGCATTTATAGCAGTGTTTTTCAAAAAAAGGGGCGATCTTTTCATTAAAGTCTACCGGAGTGAGATTCGGAGATGCCTGCAGGGAGAGTCCGATGGCCGATGATAGTAATAATCTGATGACTTGCCGCATGGAAATTTTGAGATGGCGATCTAAATGGTTAAGGTGCCATTCGAATGAGCAAATGCATCGTCCTCTATTCCCATATTCTGCAAGAGGGACAGATAGAGATTGGAAAGCGGTACCCGTTTGCTTTTGCTGCTCGGAAGTATCTCGTGCTTTCCGGTCTGGTACCCATGTCCGGCAATCAAAATGGGTAGATCGTAATTGGTATGGGAATTACCATTACCCATTCCACTACCAAAAAGAATCGTCGTTTCATCGAGCAGTGAATTTCCTTCCACAGATTTACTGTTTGCCAGTTGATCAAGAAATTTGGCAAAGCATTTGGTCTGGTACTGTTCAAGGGTCAGTAGGGCTTCAATGTTTTCCTGTTTCTTGCCATGGTGGGAGTAGGCATGGTATCCGTTTTTGAGACCTAGTAACCCCGTCTTAAATTGTGCTCCCGCCATTTCGAAACTGGCAATGCGGGTGGAATCCGTTTCAAGGGCCAATCCAATCAATTGATAAAGTACGGGGATATCTTCGACCAAGTTTTTGTTAACGGGTTCGTCTGTTGAAGGTTTCGGCTTTTCGATGGATTGCCATTTCTCACGCTGGTGGATCTTCCTTTCAACTTCAC
>JBMYOA010000209.1:0-3049 GCA_049598825.1 Opitutales bacterium
TCGAAAAGAAAAGGTTTTTCGTTTTCTGGTATTCCACCACAATTATCTTCGACATGGATGATTACTTTTTGACTTTCGATATCGGCACCAAGGGAAACATCCGCTCCGGGAAATGTTTCAAAAGCGTTTTCCACCAGCGAGGTAATAATCGAAAGTAATAGTGTACTTTGTAAATTATCAATTTTCTGCGATAAAGCTGTGGAAGGTTTAACCGTTACGCTTCCATCTGTAGAGATCCCCCCCTTTTTTCTTACGACTTGTTGAAAAAGTTCAGCAAGGGAAATCGTGTAAGCTGTTTGTCGGTCCTCAACGTCTTGAAGAGAATGAAGGGACTGAGAGACCAATTCACCTATCCGCAATTGGACCTCACGTAATTCTTGTACATCAATTTCTTTTCTTTCTTCCGCCTCTTTGGTAATCATTTGTAAGTGAGTGAGGGGAGTTTTGAGGGAATGCATCAAATGACCACTTAAAGCTCCCAACCCGACGCTTTTATAAGATTGTGCCAGTTTTTGATTTGTTTTTTGTAAAAGCGAATTCTTCTCCTCCAGTTTAACTTCGCGGTCTTTTAATCGATCGCTCAAAAACTTGAAAATTAAGAAAAGCAAGAGGGTGCCTGTAAAGAAACTAATCAGCCCGAGTCTTTTGATTTCCTGATCAATTACGCCCCATTCTTCTAGGATGTATTTTTCTTCAATCTGGATTTCCATGATAAAAGAATCATCCAAGCTTTCAGTTTTGAAAAAATAAGAAAAGTGCTGTCCTGAATAATGAACATAAAAAGGGGTATCAGAATTTTTTAGGGAGGAGAAAAGAATGGCGTCCTGGTTTGTTTGTGAACCAATTGAAAGGCTGATCGGAGTGCCGTTTTCGTTGTAGGCGAACGCTTGCATCACTTTAGGTATTGTCAGTAAGTCAAGAATCACCTCTTCAAGCATTTGCTTGCGGTTCGATGTGATCTCCGGCAAATCGAGATCAAATAAGACCAGATCTCGATCCAACAATTTAAAGGCGATATCATCCGTCAGCTTATTTAGCTCGGCTTTAAGAAGGTTGTGATTCGATTGGATTACTTGTTCCCGGAACTGATTCCTTGAATGAAATAACAAAATGCAGGACAAAAGAAATAGAACTCCTAAAGATAAAAAAAAGCCAAGCCATTCCTTTCGAAGATTCATCATGAATTAAATTTCCCAAGCTACTCCGATAGACCAAAAGTTCGAAGAATATTCGTAGTCTCTGGCGTTGGAAAAATCTTCTTCCCGGGACCATCGAAAATAGCCATCAATATTTTCCGAGATATTACGGGTAACTGAAACACCACTGGTTAGACTGTCTCTTTTAAAAATTTCACCGGCATCGGAAAGCCTGCGGTCATATTTGGTTTGTGCTCCTCCAAGGGAAAACTCGATTTCATAAGTTGAAACTTTGAATTCCTGCCGGAGAGAAAGGCTAAGTTTTTCGTAATCATAATAGCCTCCTCCATCATCCTGTAAGTTTGTCCATAGAAGCTTTGCTTTAGAATTTCTTACTGATTCCTGCTTGAGATCTTTTTCAAAGGTGAGGGCAAGGTTTACTTTTTCAGTTTTAAGGATTCCTTCCATGTTGTTGCCGTTCCAATCCCGCTTGGATCGCTCCTGATACTTTTTTTCGATATATTCACTTTGAAATTTCCAATTTAAAATATCAGGAGACCCCTTAAGTGTTAGCGATATCCCTACATCCTTATTGTCATCTGTAATCGATTTAAAATCTTCATTAGCTAATAATATTTCCATGATTACAGTTATGTTGTTTGAAATATTATGGGAAAGGTACGGGATAATTTCAGATTTATCGGATGTTATGCTAAGAGAGTAGGGAAGTCCTAGTTCAGAGAAATCAAATGCTTGGTTGTAATAGGTGTACCTGATCCGGAAACCGTAAGTATGACTTGATCCACTGGGAGTATAGGCGTGTTCGAATTGTCCAAGATAAATAGAGTTTGTATTATGCTCGGGTAATTCTTCATAAATTTTTCCCTCTCCATACAAATATAAATAGGTGAAAAATTCAGGCTGGCTTTCGATCAGATAAAATCCTTCCAGCGAATTTTCCCAAAAGGTAGCTTCCTCCTGAACGAATGGTCCGTATAGAGGGTTATCAGAAAACCCAACACCCGTTTCAAATGTGTAGGACGGAGTCCATTTAATTTTCTTTTTGTTAGGAGGTTCCGCAGGGGTATCACGAAACAACATTTCATAAAGTTCCTCATCCGAATAGAGGTTACTTTCATCCTCTGCCTTAAGAGTAATTTGGGCAGAAAACAGCAAGAGAGCCAGGGTTGTTAAAAATGTTTGTTGATATCTTACTAAAGCAGAAAAGCGGGATGGTCTTGGACCATCCCGCTTGATATTTTGCTCAGGCAAACTGTAGGGCAAAAAAATTACAGATCAGAGGTGCGAGTCGCTTCGGTCTCTACTAAAGATCGAATTTCTTCTTTCACCTCTTTGGCTTGGGTTTTAATTTCTTCGTGCTTTGCTTTGTTCGCTTCCTTGAAGGCAGTAATTAAGACTTCACGCTCTTCCTTCGATGCCTCTTTGAGATTTTGGTGGAGCTCTTTCTGTGCTTCATGCATTTCTTTTCGTTTGGCATGAAGAGCATCCACTTTTGCTTTTAAATCCTCGGTAAGTTCAGGCCTTTCTGGTTTTTCTGGACGATTGGCTTCTATGTTTTCACGGATTGCGGTGTGTGCCTCTTTAATCTCTTCAAACCTGTCTTTATTACTTTCTTTAAATGATTCGACGGTTGCCTTGATTTCTTCGCGAGTGGCATCCTTACCGAGTTCATTCACTTTTTCTTTGATCTCTGTATGCAACGCTTTCTCCAGATCTTTGACCGCATCGATTTGAGCTTTCACTTCATCAGATATTTCTGGTTTCTGTGGGCGTTGGGGTCTCTTACGCTCACCGTTGTCTGCCATATCTTTGCGGAGTGCATCGAGCTTTTTACGAGCTTCCTCTTTGGTGATTTTGCCTTCTCTAACTGCTTGTAGAGTTTCTTTTTCGAT
>JBMYOA010000210.1:0-3027 GCA_049598825.1 Opitutales bacterium
TGAAGATAAACCGGTTCAATAAAATCCTTCAACCTTAGTAAATTGTTTTCAGTTGGCTTGGCAGACAGTGCTGAACTTAAGTGAAGTTTGCTCAGCCGAATCCCGTGCTTCACCAGCGAGTCCAGTCCTTCGTGAGCATCTTCAAATTCGATGGCGAGATGGCAGCAGTCGTAATTTACCCCAATCCGTTTACGGATGATTTCTTCGTCCGATCCCTTATCTAATAATTTATCAAAAAACGAAACTGTCTCCGGGGTGGTCTCAAACAGACCCAAGGGTTCCGGTTCCATGCCGAGGTGTAGGTCGAGGTTTTTGGAGTTGGCCAACTTTTCGATTTCCAGGGCACAGGCATCCACTTTTTGCAGAAGGGTATCGGGGATTTCCTGATCGGGCAGGAATTCCTTAAACGAGCCGGGTAGGGTGCTTACACTTCCTTCTTCGCCTGGTTCCAGTAATTTTTCGAGGATAGAAAAGAGCAGCAGGGTATAATCCAGTCGCTCGTTAGTGGTCCAGTCCGGTCGGTAAACCTGTTCTTTGACCCGTGTGCCATGGAAGTTGCCGTAGGGAAAACCATTGATCGTAAAAACATAGGCATTCTTTTGGTCGAGCCATTTACGAAATTCATAAAGCTCCCTCGGGTCCGCTAATTCGCGTGCGGCATCCGCCCCTAATCGCAACCCAATCGCAAATCTCTGCTCAGGAGCGACTCCTTCCCTCACTTTCATTACATAATTTTCCAAAGAATCAAATGTCTCCTGCCAGCTATTTCCACGGTGTACATTGGTGCAGTAGGCTAGATGAGCTTGGTTGCTTAATTTCATAGGATGTTTTCATCCATAGAAAGGACCGGGAGCCAAGACAAGGCAATCTGTTCGGGTATGTCTTTCATTTGGTAATGATGATTATAAAACAAAAATGCGCGACCCAGCCCAGGTCGCGCATATTTGTGTAACTCAATTAAGAGTCTGTTTTGCCCTTTGTAAAACATAGTTTGCACATTGGATGCCAATTTTTAAAAATTCCCTAAAAAGGCAGAAAAAACTTTTTTTAATCAGTCTTCTTGTCCCGATGGCAAAATTTTTTACAATTGAAAACAAATTACTTTATTTTCAACGCCTCCACTTTTGAAAATGATGAATACTGAACCCATTTGGAAATCTTGGTTTGCCCGTCACGGATCGAAACTTCTTCTTTTCGCCAGGCAACAGGCACGCAACCCCCACGATGCGGAAGATTTGGTACAGGAAGCATTTGTTCGCATATGGAGACTTTATGGACACACCGGAGAAGTGGCACCGGGTTTGGTCTATCGGGCCATTCGCCGATTGGCGATTGATTGGGCTCGTAGTATTGACCGTCGTATTATCCGTGAGCAGAAAACATTCGAACTCACTCCATTGTCATCTGCCTTTGAGGATACGCTGGAAAAGGACGAGCAACAGAAGGCACTGCTTCGGGCCGTTGATCGTCTTCCCGATGAACAGAAAGAGGTTCTTACCCTGAAGATTTGGGGTGAACTCACTTTTGATGAAATTGCCCGCACCTTGGATGCATCCCTCAATACCGTTGCGTCGCGTTATCGTTACGCATTGCAAAAATTAAAAGACTGGGTTCCGGAAGAACTCGAAAAGCCCAATCCGAACCTCTCCCCCTCATGAACGAATTTGAATCCCTCGAAAAAGAGCTCAAGTCTCTTACTCCCAAAAGTCCGTCCTCGCAACTGACTGACAGGATCGAAAAAGGCTTGGGGGATGCCGGTAATCTGGCAATGCGTCGACTACCCGAAGAGATGAAGTCGGGCACCACTCCCAGGAAATCGAGCCTCGCCATCTTCCCGTGGCTGGGAATGGGAATCGCTGCAACCCTCATGATTACTTCCCTAAGTGTTTATTTCCTGAAATCCTGGGAAAACGAAAAACTTACCCCTTCATCCATAATTTCACCTACACCTCAGGTTGTTTTGGATGAAGATCCGGAAAGTCCAATCCATGGAGTTTCGGTGGCTGAATTGGAGGCACAATCAGGGATGCCCGTGGGTGGCTGGCTCCCCACTTTTCAGGAAAAACTACTCGACCGTGTCGATGAAGGGGTGATCTCCCGCCCCGGAGGTTTGCCTGCCCGTCAGGTGAGAATGCATTACCTCGATGAAATTCTTTGGCAACATCCGGCCACCAATCAGCGCATTATCTCCACGCAGCCCCGCCAGGAAATCATCTTCATTGATCTGGATCTTTACTAAATTTTTTCCATATCCCCACCCTTACTTTGCCCTCGCTTCTCAAATCGGGGGCAATGAATCCTGTTATTAGTTCTAATGAAAATAGCTCAATCTAGTCTGGTGTATATAAAAACCATATTTCTGTTTTCTTCGATAGGTCTATTCTCACAGACTCAGCCAAAGGTCGAAAAGGTTACCTTTCTTGGGGTCAGTGCTTCAACCCTGCCGAAAGGAATGAGCGAGCAATTAAATCTGCCCCGTGGAATCCACCTAAGTGTCGACCAGGTATCGCCCGATAGTCCGGCTGAACAGGCTGGGCTTACGCTTTACGACATTCTTTTAGAACTGGACGATCAAATTCTGGTCAATTCTGACCAGCTCAAGGCACTCGTCCGTATGAAAAGTCCCGATGATCGTGTTCAATTGAAAATACTCCGAAAGGGCAAACCCATGACCCTCGAAGTCAAACTTGCCGAATCGGAGGTGGCATTGACTGAAAGAAATGGTGCTCCCCAGCGATTTCACCCGAAGGGTTCGTTCCCGGGAGATCCCTTCCCGAAGGATCCTTTTTTCCGTAATCATAATTCATCGATCATGGAACTGCTCAAGAAGCATGGGTTTAATCACCTGCCGGGCATTTCTCAAAACAGTCCCTTGAATCAAGACCCCTTTGACATTGATAGTCCCCTGCATGGTCCGAGTTCCAATCCGGGTAATGTCCAATCTTTCAACTATTCCTCCGAACAAAAGCAAATCATCACAACCGATGAGCAGGGCACATTGGAGTATTCCGTGAAGGACCAAAACAA
>JBMYOA010000211.1:0-2996 GCA_049598825.1 Opitutales bacterium
ATACCCGCCAATTCGAGCAATGTTGCATAGTAATCGGTTCCGTGAATCGGGGTATCGCTTACCACGCCCTTGGAAACTCCAGGGCCTTCGGCAATGCAGGAGACGCGAATCCCGCCCTCGTACAAATCGCCTTTGTGTCCACGGAGCGGAGTGTTATGAGTTGCGGGCTTATAGCCACCATTATCGGATGTAAAAAAGATGATCGTGTTTTCGCGCAATCCTTTTTGGTCAAGCCATGAAAGCATGCGACCAATATTTTCGTCCATCGATTCCATCATCCCGCCATATTTTGGATTCCTGGCTTTTTTGGCCGCATACTTCTTTGTCTTTTCCGGCTTTGAGTGGAACGGTGCGTGTACCGTATAGTAGCTCATGTAGACAAACCACGGCGTATCGTTTTTGGAAAACTGCTCAAGCACACCGATCGCTTCGGTCGTAATCCGGTCTGTTAGGTATTCGCCTTTCGGACCGTCCTTCAAATGGGCGAGCTTATACGGACTGAAAAAGCCATCGCGTGGATGCCCTTTCCATCCACCGGCAATATTCACATCAAAGCCCTGATCGGTGGGCAGATGCGTTTCGTCATTATTTGTGAGGTGCCATTTCCCAAGAAAGCCGGTCTGATAGCCACCAGCCTTCAGGCTCTCTGCGATTGTAACTGCTTCCAGTTCGAGGTGTGAACGTTCTTGCGTACGTTGCAAAATCCCGCCTTTGGTTTCACTTACATAATTATCTACATAGCCGCTGGTCGAAGGAAACTTGCCGGTCATAATCGCAGCCCGGGAAGGTCCACAGATCGGGCATGCCGCGTAGGCGTTCGTAAACCGCATCCCCTGCCTGGCCAGTTTGTCGAGGTTCGGAGTCTCAAAAACCTCGTTACCGTAACAGCTCAAATCACGCCAGCCCATGTCATCAACAAGGATAAACAGGATATTGGGTGGCTCATCCGCAGAGGCATAAGACTGAACAAAAGGGGCGGAAAAGAAAACTCCCCAAAGGAAAGTTGACCATCCTACAAGATGGTAGAGACGAGGCATCAGCTCTTCAGTAAGCCCAAGTCTGCAACACTGTTTCCAAACTTACCTGCGTCGATGTTGTGTTTGTGAAGCAATTCGAGGTAAAGATTACAAAGATGTGTTGGTTGTTCGAGGACAGTGTGGGACTGGTGGCGGTATCCTCCTCCAGCCACGATCATGGGAAGATTATTACAGGTGTGGTTCGAGGCATCACCAAAATTACTACCCATCACCACAGTGGTGTTGTCAAGCAGGGTACCCTCCCCTTCCCTTATCTGATCCATTTCAAAAAGAAACCGGTTAAAATGCTTGAGTGTATCAATCTCAATTTTACTTAGACTTTCAATCATGCTGGGCCTACCCCCATGATGGGAAAACGTATGCCAACCGCCTACCGCACCCGGTACTTTAATGGCACCATCAATCCAATCCATGGAAATGGTGATCACCCGGGTCGAATCTGTCTGAAAGGCAAGCTTGGCCAGTTCGAAGAGATTGTGAATCTTGGTCGAAAAAACATACTCCTGATCATCGCTTAGTGATTTCTCGACTTTAGGCTTTTCCGTGTTTAGCCAAAATTTCTCGTGCTCAAGCTGTTCTTCAAGCTCGCGAATAACCACTTTGTAACTGTCTAGCTTAGCTGGCTGGGTACCCTTTTTGCGGAGTAATTCCAGATCTCGGCGTAGAGAATTAAGAATATTCTGGTCGTTGCGGAGCTGTCTTTTCTTGGCCGCCAAATTCTCTTTCTCAAAGAGTTTCTCAAATATTTTTTCCTCATCATGCATCGGAGGAATAGGTGAACCCCGATCATTCCAGGATATCCCCCAACCACGGTCGTATATACTGAAATTCAAAAAGGGGAACCTGGTATCTCCTCCCATCTCTTTGGCCATCACCTGATCCAGGGAAATGCCATTAACAAAGGTGGATGACTCCGGACTGGGACTCCCGGTAAGAAAGGATTTTTCGGAATCGTGGTTACTAGTATCCATACCGGGATGGTAGAGATTTTGGAAAACCGTCATCTTATCCAAAGTCTTAAAATCGTTGAGATAATCGGATGTGGAAAAGTCCCCCCTCTTTTTAGGGAAGAAATAAGGCTCATAAAACCCAAGACAACTGCAGACAAAAATAATACGCTTAGGTGGGCTCTTTACCACTTGGGGCTTTACGGCGGCCCGCAACTCCAGGGACTGCAGGGCTAGGGGTAAGGCTGTACCCATTTTGAGAAATTCTTTTCTGCTGATGTTTTTCATACCGTTATTTAATAAGTGAATAGTCTAGAGTATGGATAAGCAAATCCCGGATTCTACATTTCTTTGGATCATGCGGAATCATGGAATAAAGATCGAAGCGCTGACGAAGATCCGGTTGATACCCATTGGCATACTCGAAAAACTTTTTGATAAGATTGTAGGCAATCTTCTTATGATCTTTTCGTAGGATTTTTTTGAAGCCAAAAACATCGGTAAAATCCTCTTTACCAATGGAGCCGGATGGATCCACATCAGCCGTTAATTTAAAATAGCCATTGCGCCGATAGGTGAAGGTATTCTTATGAGGAGTTTTTACCCGATATTGATCCCTCCATTGTCCGGTCGCATCGAAACTTTCAAGTGCGAACCCATAAGGATCGATACTTTTGTGACAGGCATAACATGCCTGATTTTTCTTATGTTCCTCAATTTGTTCGCGAAGAGAGGCTGCATCCTCACCATGCTCTGGCTCCACCGCTTCTACGCTCTCGGGTGGAGGAGAAAGTGTATTCCCGGCAATATTTTTGGAGATCCACGCACCCCGTAAAATGGGGGATGTATCAAACCCATCGGCCGTTACTTTTAAAATACTTCCCATGGTGAGAAGACCACCTCGGGGAACTTCGGGGCTAAAAGAAACCTTTCGCATTTCCTGTCCGATCACTCCATCAATCCCGTAGTGCTGAGCCAATCGCTGATTAAGGATGGAGAAGTTGGAGTCGAT
>JBMYOA010000212.1:0-2983 GCA_049598825.1 Opitutales bacterium
AAATGCTCATCCACCAATTCACGGCCTTTTGTATTCCGAGCACCAACGGAGGTGTAGTATGGACCTTGAGGACCGGGGTATCCGCCCTTAGGAAAGCCTAATGGTAAATCAGTTTCTAGATCGATCAAGGTATACTCCTGTTCAAATCCGAACCAAAAATCGTCATCGTCGTCATCGATGGTCGCACGACCATTTGATTCATGTGGAGTTCCATCAGGGTTGAGTACTTCACACATTACGAGCCATCCATCACCTCCAAAACGGTCTGGGTCGGGAATGACATGGACGGGTTGCAAGAGACAATCGGACGAACCACCTTCAGCCTGTTCCGTGGAAGAACCGTCAAAAGACCATTGCTTAGCGTCTTCAAGCTTGCCGCTGAAATCTTCAACGATCATCGTTTTACCTCGTAGGCTTTGGGTAGGTTTATACCCATCGAGCCATATATATTCTAACTTATGTTTACTCATAGTTTGTTTTTTAGATTACTGACAGAAAGTCTTGTAAAGGGTTGCCTTATAGTTAGCAAAGGAAGCGCCAAATTCAATCCTGAAAGAAAAGTGAAAAAAAAATACCAAAAAAATACGGATCAATTGACCTGCGGGTCATCAGGAGCATCCGCAAGTAGTTTGAGGTCATCTCCCATACCGCCAACTAATTTCTTCCACATTTTACTCTTTTGGTCCATTTCTGAAAACAAATCATGATTCAAAGAAGACACAATCCACGAATCTTGTTCCAATTCGTCTTCCAATTGCCCAGGTGACCAACCGGAATGCCCTAAAAAACAGGCTATATTGATCTTATCATTCTCAGATCTTAGGGATTCAGCTTTTTCAAGATCAATTCCGAAATATAGTTTGAAAGAAGTCGGAGAGTCCAACCACTCCCATGCTGCCACGATCAACTTGTCTTTTTCAACTGGCCCACCTTCAAAGACGGGTGTGCTGCCAAAAGAGCCTACCTTAAATTGATTATCCAGCTCAGAAAGGGTTTGATTAAGGGGGCGGTTTAGAATCACTCCCACCGTACCCATGTCATCCGAGTGGGCAGAAAGAAAAACAATCGTCTTCGCAAAATTAGGATCTTGCAGGCTAGGATGGGAAAGCAAAATACTTCCCGACAGACACTGTTTTGTTTGGTATCTTCCAGTTAAATTCACAAGTGATATCTACACTTTTCTAACGGAGAGAAAAATATGCAAGCAAAACTGAAAGAAACCTTACTTACTTTAAGAATGTAGAAGTAAGCTGGGTAATCATAGAGGAATTCCGCAGCTTTACGCTTCGACTACTTCCTCAGAAGCAACTTCTTTTTTGGTTTTAGAATGAGTCTTGGGTTTACTTTCCTCTGCCATAATGATTTCACCTGGCGACTCTGGGGGAGCTGTTGCCTCAGCGTCTCCCCATTGCTCTTCGTAAAGAGCTTTTAAATGAGTGAAAACTTCGATAATTGATTCATCCTCTTCGATTTCAAAGAGTTTTAAAATAAGTTCCTTATTATTGTTGAGTTGTAAACGCTTCCCAAGTGTCTCCATACCCCGATAACTATTAATAACCTCACGGGCTTCTTCCTGCTTAGCCAGTATTCTTTTTGCTTCTCTATATGTAATATTCATCCTTTTTCCCTTGTGTTTTGTATGTTTACTTTTTGGGAAAAGCTAAGGGGCATCCAAACCACTGCGTGTTCCCATAAGATTAGTAGATAGGAGATATGTGGAAAACGTTCGATAAAAAAGCAAAAAATGTGAATATGTTATTAACTGATTCGAAAAAAAAGATAATAACCAAACCTAATTACTGGACTGATTCCTCAATAATCACACTGTTCAGATCCAGTAATTTAGAGCTAATTTGGAGATTCATTACATTGGCTTTTTTAAGATTAACTCCTAGTTTCAAACGGTTATTTTCCTGCCTGAAAGTGAGCACCAAGCCCTTTCTGACGTATTTACTAGACTCTCCCATTATCAAAGTGCCTGGAAGATTAGGATAATTATCTCTTTTCCAGTCATTCAATTCTGAATCAAGCAAAAGGACCACCTTTTTTCCATCTATCCCAATCAGGTTTTGAGCTTCCTTCAATGAGGAAACTTGCCTGACCCTTAATTGACAATTTTTTATCTTAAATTCCGTCGCATCCAGCAAATATTTCAGACGGGTTGCTATTTTATTTGGGTCATTTCCAACAACAAGAAATTCCATATGAGTGTGCTTGGCAGGAAAATCTTTATCATGCCAACGAATATAGTTCAGGGTATTTACAATGAAAGTGGCTTTTAGGTTGGAAATATGGTTGCTTTCTCGATCCGCCTCTAAACACAAAGGCTGAATAAAATTCCCGAATAATAAAGCCAATAGACAAAAGTGTCTGATAGCTTTACTAGTGGAAAGCATCCTCTTATTCATGTTCAGCAGCGATTTCTTCATTCGATCTAGAATTCTTTGCTGATCGATAAAAGGAACCTTCTCTCAATGCGTGTAGGTTCCACATCAAGATCCGTATACATGTTCTCGGGGTGATCGGGATCGAGTAAATCCTGCCCGAAAAGTCCGATTCGCCACCCCTCCCCAACCTGCCAAATCATGCCAAGATCCAATCTCAAGTAATCATCAATAGGTAATTCATTATATGCAGATGGTAAAATTCGATCACCGGTGAAATAAAGATTCTGCACAAATTTCAAATCGTCCTTCGCATGAATTACTGATTTGAGGGAAGCCATCGATTCGGGAAAGTCAGTCTCGTTCTCGCTCTCGCCTTCCTTTTTGCCCTGTGAATAAGAGTAGGATCCCTGCAACTCCCAAAAATCATTGGGAATATAATTGAAGGTTAGCTCACCTCCGACCGAAGTGTAATCAAAAGCGTTATAAATAGGGGGACCACTAAATACTGCATCCTGGGTATCGTAGTAAAACAGAGAAAGTTCCCAAAGCAACTTTTCGCTGGGCGATGAACGCCAACCAATTTCATAGGCGTCCAT
>JBMYOA010000213.1:0-2971 GCA_049598825.1 Opitutales bacterium
ATTGGAGCAGTATCGCAGCGATTTTTCTGGATACAATATCGAGTTTAAGATGACCGATGATGCCATCCTCAAGATTGCGGAGAATGCGGCCGAGGAAAAAACAGGTGCCCGTGGGTTGGTCACGGTGCTGGAGAGAACTTTCCGTGACTTTAAGTTTGAGTTACCCTCCACCGGTATCCGGAGTTTTGAAGTAGACGAACAAACGGTTCTTAATCCTGAGGAAAGCATTCAGGAACTCATTGAGCAGAATCGCGACCAGGTAGATGACTCCATGCTTGAGGATGTCGATCGTTTTGTTGAAGAGTTTAAGCGGAATCATGGCTTTGAGTTGAGGATACGAAAGCCTGCAAAGGTGGCTCTAGTGAAGCAGGCCGCCGAGGGAAACCGGTCGGTCCTGGCTTTCTGCGAAAGAAAATTTGCTGACTTTCAACATGGTTTATCGATCATCCAGCAAAGAACCGGAAAGAAATCTTTCGTAATTGAAAGAAAAGCAATCGACGATCCTGATAAGGAACTTTCCAAGTGGGTGGTCGACAGTTTCGGGAAAAAGCCAGACGATAGTGAGTAAACCGGACCCGCAGGCGGTTCGGGCGACATTTGAAAGTGTTGCTTCCCGGTATGACCTGGCCAACCATTTTTTATCGGGTGGAATCGACTATTATTGGCGCCGGCAGTTGGTCAAAATGGCTGCCCAGGATTCGTGCCCGCAGATTCTGGACTTGGCGACAGGGAGCGGGGATGTCCTCTTTGCCCTGAGAAAAGGTTTGCCGGAAAAGACAGAAATAACGGGGGTGGATTTTTGTGAACCTATGCTTCAGGAGGCAAAAAATAAACGAGAAGCGAAAGGCTTGGATGAAAATTCAAACCAATTTCTTCTGGGTGATTGTCTATCCTTAGATTTTCCGGATGAATCTTTTGACTTGGTTACGATTTCATTTGGTCTCCGCAACCTTTCCGACCGTGAAAAGGGACTGAAGGAAATGAACCGGGTCCTCAAGCCTAACGGCAGGCTGATTGTTTTGGAGTTCAGTCAGCCTTATTTTTGGTTTCGTCCGTTTTATTATTTTTATCTGAAGCTAATACTCCCATGGATGGCCAGATTAGTGACGGGAGACCGGGAGGCTTATCTTTACCTGGGATCAAGCATTTCCGCTTTTCCTGACCGATTTGGACTGGTGGATGAATTTGAAGGTGCTGGTTTTGACCGCGTCCGGTTTTCTGCCCTGACTTTTTCGATTGTGGCCCTTCATCAAGGATACAAAAAAACAGCTTCCTAGTCTACTTTCCGAAGCAATAGGATGGGCTTTCATTCCTCCGTGAGCCTGATTGCAAAAGAACAAGTACGAAACTGGCCTCTCACACCCATCAATTTCGAGAACCAAAAATTTGGTTACTCCATGGAGGAAGTGGTTTAGTTTTTCAATCGATTGAGATGAGCTTTTTAAGCTCCGCCACCCGTTCTTCAATGGCCGAAGCACCGGCAGATTCCAACCGGTCGCAGCCAAAAGCTTCCACCGTTAAGCTGGCAGTACAGGTACCATAAAGAATCGCTTCTTTGATAGCGGCAAAGTCAGTCCGGTTTCTCGAAGCGAGTCGTCCGATGAGGGCACCGGCAAAGGAATCGCCTGCTCCGGTGGGATCCCGCAATTCAGTGACCGGGTAGGCCGGCAGGGCAAAAGAACCTTCCTTATGGAAGAGAATGGCCCCATGTTCACCTTTTTTGATAATCACGGTTTCCGGTCCAAGCTCCCGAAGTTTTTTACCGGCCAGAATGACATTGGATTCTTCGGTCAGTTCCTCGGCCTCTGTATCGTTAATAACAAAGAGGCTCACCTTTTTAATCAGTTCCAGCAGGGCATTCCTTTCGGTTTCGATCCATAAATCGATGGTGTCTGCCAAAACGAAAGCGGACCCATCCAACTGATCAAGAACATGCATCTGTAAAGCGGGATGAATATTTCCAAGAAGAACAAATTTGGAGTCGAGATAGTTTTGAGGAAGATCAGGACGGAATTTTTCAAAGACATTCAATTGGATATCGAGGGTGTCGCGCCGGTTGAAATTTTCATGATACTTTCCCTTCCAGAAAAAAGTCGGCCCGCTGGTATCCGTCTGCAGTCCTTCCAAATCAATGCCCCTGTTTCGTAAGCGGGAGATGTATTCCTCTCCAAAATCGTTTCCGATTACTCCAACCATTCTAGGTTGGGCGAAGTAACTTGCTGCAAATGAGCAGTAGGAAGCAGCTCCCCCAAGAATACCCTCCTGTGACCCGTAAGGTGTGATGACATTATCAAATGCGACTGAGCCAACCACGAGAAGCGGGGCGGATTCAGAAGAGTCAGATGCGATTTTATCTACCATTCATTGACCCTACATTACGATGAAGCTTGGTTCAAGTTACAACCAAACCTTAGAAAAAATAACGACTAAATTGGTTTTAAAATTTACCCCAAATCTTTTCCATCAGAGCATAAGTTTGTGGGTCATGCTCTTTCAATTCAGCCCGCACGAATGGGTAAAAGTCATTTACGCCAACATAGGATTCAGTCATTTCGGCAAAAAATTCCTTATGATTGGTGCGAGCATAATGCTTGGTCTTTCCTCCCCGGAATAACAAGACTCTTTCATAGAGCTTTTCCTTTTCTGACCTTTGGTATGCATGCATAATTTCCTTATGCTCAAACCCGAGAATCTGGTCGTGATAGGCATGAGCCAATTCGTGCAGGATGACATAGGGGTGTTTTTGCCAAGTGCTTCGTTTGAGTAGATTTTCGGCCCGCGGGATATGCACTCTTTTTTCAAGGGTTGGGTCGTATCCGTTGTTGATTAACCATCCTTTGCTTGGATGGTACTGCATGTTGGAAAGTTCATGCTTCTTGTCCACGCGGATGGGAAGAGTTTGAAGAACTTTTACCCGATCCTCGGGCAAAAGAAATTTGATCCTTTGAAAATGATTGGAAAGGGCCTTTCT
>JBMYOA010000214.1:0-2964 GCA_049598825.1 Opitutales bacterium
AGTAGTGATTTCTTTATCACAATGTGGGCAGGTTAGTTTATTTTTCATTCACAGAAAGATTAATAGTAAATTATGATCGTTGAATAACAGGAATTCATTACCTAAAGTCAATTAATGAATGAAAAGCCAAAAATTCGTTGGTTACACCCAAAAGAACTGAGATTACCGATCATTTTCTTGAAGTGATTCATAATTACATGTCATGCTACTCCCATTCTCCCTTCCCCAAAATGATTAAAGTTTAAAAGAGAATAATACTGAGTAAATTGAATCCATCAAGAATTAGAAACTTCTTGCTTTTATCGGTTTGGGCCGCGGCTTGCCTTACCGGTTTTTTAATACTGTGGGATTATTCCTTTACACCTGGGGAAACCGAGGAGGCACCTCTTAAAATACCGGCAGAATTTCAGGACGGGCGTTTCACTTTGCTCATGAGCATTCACCCCCGCTGCCCTTGCAGTAAAGCTTCCTTAGCTGAACTAAGTCGAATTTTGGCCAAGACAAAGAGTATGATGGGCGTCTCAATTCTTGTCTATATACCCAAGGGAGAACAACGGGAATGGCAGAATGGTTCTTTATTAAACGAAGCTAAGTCCATCCCGGATGTGTCTCTTTTTTCTGATGAAAATGGTAAAATTGCAGAGTCACTTGGGATGACTACTTCGGGTGCGGTTTGCCTTTATGACAAAGATGGAAAACTTAGGTACTCCGGAGGCATAACCGCAAGCCGAGGTCATGAAGGTGACAATCACGGTAAGTCGATCATACTGTCTCAAGTGTTTGGCAAAACAAAAGGTATTGTAAAAGGAATCGTATATGGGTGTCCGATACAAAATAATCCCACGGACTCATAAAATTCATTTCCTATGGAAACAATAAATCAAGTAGCGGAAAAACTTTTTAAAAAAGACCTCCAAAGAATCGTTAAAAGAACCGACATTCTTTTTGTTCGATTGCTCTTGGGTCAATACCTATTCGGAATCTGCCTGGCGTTACTTGTCTCTCCCTACACTTGGGAAGGAGAAGAGAGTTCCTGGCACATTCATTTATATGCCGCGGTCATTCTTGGGCTGATCATCATCTCACCTGCGATTTACCTGGGTAAATTTCATCAGGGAAAAATAATTACACGACATGTTATTGCTATTGCTCAAATTTTACTCGCTGCCCTCTTTATCCATCTTACTGGAGGGAGGATCGAAACCCATTTCCTACTTTTCGCCAGTCTTCCTATTCTTGGATTTTACAGAGATTTCAAAGTACTGCTCACTGCAACTGTGATCATTTACCTCGACCACCTAGCCCGTGGTTTTTGGTACCCGGAATCAGTGTACGGAGTTCTAACCGCTACGCCTTGGCGCAGTTTGGAGCATGCGGCATGGATACTATTCGAGGTCGTCTTCCTGGTCTACTCCAATAAAAGAAGTATCAAGGAGATGAAGCAAATTGCTCAAAATCAAACTGATTTGGAAGATGCCAAACTCTCAGTTGAAGATGAAGTAACCAAAAGAACAGATGAATTGGTAAAACAGACTGATGAGTTGGAAACGCAAAAGAAAGAGCTTGAAGCCCAGACCAAAGAATTAGAAAGAGAAATCAATTTACGCAAAGACCTCGAAACTCAGTTGGTGCAGGCACAGAAAATGGAATCAATTGGACAATTGGCTTCCGGTGTAGCCCATGAAATTAACACCCCGACTCAATATGTAGGAAATAATATTTCATTTTTTAAGGAAAGTTTTGAGGATATGGTTTCCCTGCGAGAAAAATACAGGGATATTCTTTCGGGCATATCTAAAGAAAACCTTCATGAAATAGCTGATCAACTGAAATCCATTGATGAAGAACTTGACATTGACTACCTGCTTGACGAAGTGCCAAAGGCATTCTCGCAAACATCTGATGGAGTGCTCAGAATCGCAGAAATCGTCAGTTCCATGAAAAGTTTTGCCCACCCTGGCGGGCATCAAAAA
Organism: Opitutales bacterium; assembly: GCA_049598825.1. Taxonomy (GTDB): domain Bacteria; phylum Verrucomicrobiota; class Verrucomicrobiia; order Opitutales; family Seribacteraceae; genus Seribacter. The sequence continues at coordinate 1,974 of JBMYOA010000214.1, forward strand.
AAGGTAAATCTTAAAGAACTCATTTCGACTGTGGTTACCGTTGCCACCAATGAATGGAAGTACTCAGCAAAAGTGACTATCAATATACCAGATGACTTCCCTGAAGTATCCTTGTATCCAGGTGAATTTAATCAAGTAATCCTTAGTCTAATTGTAAACGCAGCCGATGCCATCAAAGATGCCATTCAAGAGCAAAAGTTTGAAAGCGGAGAGATTACTATTTCTGCCAAGCAGGAAGGCAATGAAGTTAAAATTATAATCGCTGATAATGGGCTAGGGATTCCCGAAGATATTAAAACTAAAATATTTGACCCCTTTTTCACCACCAAGCAAGTTGGTAAAAGAACAGGACAAGGGCTGGTGCTTGCCCATAATTTGATTGCAAAAAAACACGCCGGCTCCCTTCACTTTGAAACAAAACAAGGGACTGGAACAAAATTTATCGTTACAATACCCAATCATCAGAGTGAGTAGAGCTTCCCGCATATTTCTTTAATTTCTATGCAAGAAGATCCACCAAAGATTATTCTTGTTGATGATGGACCGCAGGTTCTCGACGGGCTACGAAGAGCACTCCGGGACCAGCGTAAAAATTGGAATATGACTTTTTGCGAAGGAGGAAAAGAAGCATTTCAATAGATTCAATCTGTCGGCTGTGATGTTCTGGTCTCGGATATGAAAATGCCAGGAATGGGCGGACTTGAATTGCTCAAAGAAGTGAGAACTCATTCCCCCAAAACAGCTCGAATGGTTGTTAAGCCATTTGCTACTGAGCCTGCACTTAGCCCAAATCGTTTTTCACGTAGCAAAAAACAACCTTCATCTTTTCCCGTTACCTCAGTTAGACAATGATTTCATCACCAAAAATAATTTTGGGGATGATACTCTAACAATCTTAACCCGTCACAATATACCCTTTAGTAAATAATTACATTCTACTTAATAAAGGGAAAGATCGGGCTTTCAACATGTGATTCCTTCATCGCAACTT
>JBMYOA010000215.1:0-2944 GCA_049598825.1 Opitutales bacterium
AAGTAATTCTCGCCAAAGATGCATTTCCTTTGTAAGGGGATAGGTTCAACAAATACAACTCCCTAACTTCAATTTATTATGCAAAATCAGGAAATTCTTCAAAGTGCTGCCGATCAAGCTCGCGGATTGGCCATCGATGCCATTCACGCCTGTTCTTCCGGACACCTGGGACTCCCGCTTGGAGCTGCGGAAGTAGGCGCCGTTCTTTTTGGTCAGGACTTACAGGTTGATCCATCCGACGCCCAATGGATTAACCGGGACCGCTTTGTTCTTTCTGCCGGGCATGGAAGTATGTTCCTCTATGGATGGCTTCACCTTGCCGGATTTGATCTTCCGATTGAAGAAATCAAAAACTTTCGTCAGCTACACAGCAAGACCCCCGGCCACCCGGAGTATATGGAAACTCCTGGTGTTGAATGTACTACCGGTCCTTTAGGTCAGGGAGTGGGGAACGCAGTGGGTATGGCAGTTGCCGGAAAAATGGCGGCTGCCCATTTCAACACTGCTGAGCACGAGATTTTCAATCATCAGGTTATCGCTTTGGCTGGAGACGGATGCTTGCAGGAAGGGGTCGCTGCGGAGGCTGCTTCCCTCGCCGGTCACCTGGCACTGGATAATCTTACCCTGATTTATGATTCCAATGATGTCACCTTGGATGCGATGGCCGATGCCTCCCAGAGTGAGAGCGTAATCGATCGTTTTGCCGCCTATGGGTTCAATTGCATCCTGATCGAGGACGGTCACGACATGCAGGCCATTGCGGATGCTCTCGCTCAAGCACGCTCTCAAACTGAAAAACCCACCTTCATCGAAGTTAAGACAACCATTGCCAAGGGAATCCCTGAAGTTGCCGGAACTGCCGGTGGTCATGGGGAGGGCGGGGCAAAGTTTGCTGAATCAGCCCGCCAGGGTCTTGGACTCCCCGAAGAAACCTTTTATGTCTCGGATGATGTCCGCTCTTTCTTTGAAAGTCGTAAAGCCCAGCAAGTGGAAAGCCGTCAACAGTGGGACGCTACTTTTTCCGCTTGGCAGGCAGCCAACCCGGATAAAGCTGCTTTATTAGCTTCAGGTCTTAACCGGGAAGTACCATCTGATCTGATGGATCAGGTTCAGGTCTTTGCAGAAGACGCTAAGGTGGCCACCCGTGCGGCTGGTAGCCAGGTGATCAATGATCTTGCCAAAGCCATGCCTCTGCTGATCAGTGGATCGGCTGACCTTCACGGATCCACCAAGAATTACATTAAGGAAGTTGGCGATTTTACCGCCGATAACCACTCCGGCCGTAATATGCTTTTTGGGATTCGGGAACACGCCATGGGAGCGATCGTTAACGGAATTGGCTATTATGGAATCTTCCGTCCATCCGGTGCAACCTTTGCGGTCTTTGCTGATTACATGCGGCCATCCGTTCGTATATCGGCTCTTACCAACTTACCCATCTTTCATATCTGGACGCACGATTCCGTGGCCGTTGGGGAAGATGGTCCCACCCACCAACCGGTTGAAACCGTAAGTGGCTTACGCGTCATTCCAAACCTGGATGTTATCCGCCCCGCCGACCCTGAGGAAACCGCGGGTGCGTTTGTGGCTGCCCTGCAAAGAACGAATGGACCCACCGGTTTAATTCTTACCCGTCAGGGGGTACCCAATCTTTCGGAAATCCCGGTTGCAGAACGTCGTGAAGGCGTGCTCAAAGGCGGATATATTGCCAAAAAAGAAACAGAAGAATTGGAACTTATCATTTTGGCATCCGGTAGTGAAGTATCTGTCGCCATGGAAGCCGCCAATCAATTGGGCAACTCCGTTCGTGTGGTTTCGATGCCCTGCATGGAAAGATTTGATCGCCAGGATTCTGAATACCGCGATTCCGTATTACCCAAGGGTTTTCGCCATCGTATGGCGGTGGAAGCCGGAGTTTCTGATCTTTGGAGAAAATATGTTGGTCTTGAAGGCGTCGTTGTCGGAATTGACCGCTTCGGATTATCCGCTCCAGGCGATACTGTTCTCAATGAATTGGGCATCTCCGTTGAGAATGTGGTCAAGCAGGCTGCCCTTGCCGGATTACGGGTCTGATCTGCCATTTTAGTCAGACATAGCAGGTTTTGATCTCTGCTAGGAGGCACGGGTCTAGGATACTTTTATTCCAAGAGTATCTTTTTATCTCGTAGTTTTGGCTATTTGCACGATAACCTGGAAGAATGAAATCTAAACTTCTTCCCGTTATCGCTGTAATTCTGTCGGCACCTTTTTTCTTCCCCTCTAATTCCTTATTTGGAAAAGAGGAAAAACCTCCGTTTGAAGAGGTGTTCAAGAAAATGGACGCGGAAGTCCGGGCCGCTCTAAAGAAAGATCGGGCCGAGGGCTTGAAAGAGCTTGAGCGGGTAGGAAACCTTTTGTCCAAGGACTATCCGGAAGAGCATATGCCCTATGCCATGTTGAATGCGGTTGCCCGCATGACATCCGATCAGGAAAAGAGCCTGAGAATCCTCAAACGATTAGCCGCTCTTGAAGGGGCCAACCCCCAAATTGCCCGGGTTGTTTCCCAGGCACAGGGAGAATTGAAGAAAAGGGAAGCTCTTGGCCAACCGCTGGATATGAAATTCACCGCCCTGGACGGAAGTGAGGTCGATATCTCCAAAATGAAAGGAAAAGTCGTCTTAATCGATTTCTGGGCAACCTGGTGTGGACCCTGTATCCGCGAGATTCCCAGCGTAAAAAAGACCTACGACGAATTGAATGCCAAAGGGTTTGAAATTGTCGGCATCTCCCTGGATAGTGACAAAGCTAAGCTCGAGGACTTTATTGCCAAGAATGACATGCCCTGGCCCCAGTTTTTTGATGGTAAAGGCTGGAAGACCAGCCTCGCTCAGGAGCACGGGATTAGCAGCATCCCTGCCATGTGGTTGGTTGACAAAAAAGGAAACCTGGTCGATCAGAATGCCCG